>NZ_JAMTCC010000018.1:0-103960 GCF_025370265.1 Shewanella septentrionalis
TTTGCAAACTTTCTCAACGTTCATCAATCAGTAAACTCATCGATGAACTGCCACATCAGGCTGCTTAACGCTGTCTGCCGTGTCAGTGGATGCGCATTATAGGGAGCAGGAGATTTTGTGCAACCCCTATTTTAAGGAAATTTGCAGTTAATTCTAAATATCTAATCTAACCACACCATACCCACCACTTACCCCCAAAGTTATCCACATTTTAGTCAAAACAATGCCTTTACTCTGCATTTTTCATAGCAAAAGCCCATGGAATGATCTGTTGGTAAATATGAAAATAGAAGGTTCAGTCTTTCAAAAACTAGATTCAGTGAGGTGAAGCCGGACACTGATTGGGATAGCGCCTTTAGTGAACAACCTAAAGACAGATGCACTTGGCTATTTATGCTTATTTATTAATGCTTCGTTATTTATGGAATCCTAGCCTGTTATATGGAAGAGACGAAGCATCACTATTTAGATGAGCTATTTGTACATATATGCGTATGCGCAGAGAGAAATTTACCCACAAAAAAGCCAGCTTACGCTGGCTTTTGACATCAAGTTAGCTTAACGGTAATCGATTATACGGCTGACTGGAAGATCACTTCAGATGCTTTCTTAGTGTAAGACTCGATTTGATCGAAGTTCAAGTAACGGTAAGTGTCAGCCGCAGTAGCGTCTAACTCTTTAGCGTATTCTTGATACTCTTCTGGAGACGGTAGACGACCCAACAGTGCAGCAACCGCAGCCAGTTCAGCAGAGGCTAAGTAAACGTTAGCGCCTGTACCTAAACGGTTAGGGAAGTTACGAGTAGAAGTCGATACTACAGTCGAACCTTCAGCAACACGTGCTTGGTTACCCATACAAAGTGAGCAACCTGGGATCTCGATGCGGGCACCTACACGACCGAAAATCGCGTAGTAGCCTTCTTCAGTCAACTGATCTCTATCCATCTTAGTCGGTGGTGCAATCCACAGACGGGTAGGCAGAGTTTTAGCGAACTTGTCCAGCATTTTACCGGTTGCACGGAAGTGACCTATGTTGGTCATACAAGAACCAACGAACACTTCGTCAATCTTAGTTTGTGCAACAGATGACAACAGTACTGCATCATCAGGATCATTCGGCGCACACAGGATTGGCTCTTTGATGTCGTTCAAATCGATTTCGATTACCGCAGCGTACTCAGCATCTTTATCGGCGCTCATCAGTTCAGGATTCGCTAACCATTCTTCCATACCTTTGATACGACGTTCAATGGTACGACGATCGCCGTAACCTTCAGCGATCATCCACTTCAGCATGATGATGTTTGAGTTCAGGTATTCGATGATAGGTTCTTTGTCTAACTTGATAGTACAACCGGCCGCTGAGCGCTCAGCTGATGCATCAGACAGTTCGAAAGCTTGTTCAACTTTCAAGGTTTCAAGACCTTCGATTTCCAGTACGCGACCAGAGAAGATGTTAACTTTACCTTTCTTCTCAACAGTCAACAAACCCAGCTCGATAGCTTTTAATGGAATAGCATGGACCAGATCACGCAGTGTGATGCCGGGTTGCATTTTGCCTTTAAAGCGCACTAATACTGATTCAGGCATATCGAGTGGCATAACGCCCGTCGCCGCAGCAAACGCCACTAAGCCAGAACCTGCTGGGAATGAAATACCAATTGGGAAACGCGTATGTGAGTCACCACCGGTACCAACAGTATCAGGCAGCAGCATACGGTTTAACCATGAATGGATAACACCGTCACCTGGACGCAGTGATACACCGCCGCGATTCATAATGAAATCTGGCAGAGTATGATGTGTGTTCACATCCACTGGCTTTGGATAAGCCGCAGTGTGACAGAATGACTGCATAGTCAAATCGGCACTGAAACCTAAACAGGCTAAATCTTTCAGCTCGTCACGGGTCATAGGACCTGTGGTGTCTTGTGAACCGACAGACGTCATCTTAGGTTCGCAGTATTGGCCAGGACGCACGCCAGCTACGCCGCATGCTTTACCGACCATCTTCTGCGCTAGCGTGTAACCTTTACCCGTATCAGCTACGTCTTGTGAACGTACGAATACGTCAGATACACCTAAGCCTAGTACTTCACGGGCTTTGTCAGTTAAACCACGACCGATGATCAGTGGAATACGACCACCAGCACGCACTTCGTCTAACAGCACGTCAGTTTTTAAGCTGAATTCTGAAATTACTTCGTCGCTATCGTGACGCTTAACCACACCGGCGTATGGGTAGATGTCAATCACATCGCCCATTTCCATCTTGTTTACATCAAGCTCGATTGGCAGTGCGCCCGCATCTTCCATAGTGTTGAAGAAAATCGGTGCAATTTTACCGCCAAGGCAGAAACCGCCAGCGCGCTTGTTAGGTACGAATGGAATATCATCGCCCATAAACCACAGTACTGAGTTAGTCGCAGATTTACGTGATGAACCCGTACCCACAACGTCACCCACATATACTAATGGATGACCTTGTGCTTTTAATGCTTCAATTTTTTTCACTGGGCCAACGGCACCAGCAACATCAGGCTCGATACCATCACGGGCGTTTTTCAGCATAGCTAACGCGTGCAATGGGATATCAGGACGTGACCATGCATCTGGTGCAGGTGACAAGTCATCGGTGTTGGTTTCACCAGAGACTTTAAATACTGTCAGAGTGACTTTGTCGGCCAGTTTGGGACGGCTTAAATACCAATCTGCATTTGCCCATGCTTCAACTACTTGCTTAGCAAACTCATTGCCCGCTTCCATCTTCTCAACCACATCGTGGAAAGAATCAAACATCAGCAAAGTGTGAGATAAGGCTTTAACAGCTAAAGGTGCTAACGCTGGGTTATCCAGCTGCGCGATCAGAGGTTCGATGTTGTAGCCGCCTTGCATTGTGCCTAACAACTCAGTAGCACGCTCAGCAGATAGAATCGGTGATTTTTCAGTGCCTTTGGCAACAGCATCTAAGAAAGCAGCTTTAACATAAGCGGCTTCATCAACACCTGGGGGAATTCGATTTTCAAGCAGGTCGAGAACGAAAGCCTCTTCACCTGCGGGTGGATTTTGAACTAACTTAACCAGTTCAGCCACTTGATGTGCATCTAATGGCTTAGGGACTACGCCCTCTGCAGCACGTTCTGCGACGTGTTTACGATATGCTTCTAGCACGGCAACATTCCTCTTTGTTTGGCGCTCTAACAACGAAACTGCACGTCTTCTTAATTGAAGCTGACAGTCCGACATGATCGACCCGTATTTCCGGCCTGCAGTATACTACAGCTTTGCAAAAGTATGAATCAGGTCACACTCGGCAAAAAGCGAAATAAGGACTAAATCCGGCGGCGAATGCCAACTTACGGGAAGATTAAAACAAGTGAAATTAGACAATAGTTTGAAAACAGACAAAAAACCATACACTACAAATAGTTAACAATTTTTCATTAATTTTAAATCGAACAAGCAATTTTCCGCGCCCCAGAGCAAATAGGTATAAATTTTTCTCATCTTGCTGCATTTTGGCTTTTAAGATGCAGTGCGAAAACTTACACTCAGGCTTAATTTACTGCATATCTCAGTTATTTCCTTAGTTCATCGGAGTACCAATGACATCCCTTAGCATTCAAGCCGTTATTTTTGATATGGATGGCGTTTTAATCGATTCAGAACCCCTATGGCAAAGGGTCGAGTATGAAGTGTTATCCGCACTTGGCGTGCCAGTAACGATAGAGACGATTCAACAAACCACAGGTTTACGTATCGATCAGTGCGTCGATTATTGGTACCACAAAGCTCCTTGGCCTCACTACGATAATGCCAAGGTCAGCCAAGCGATTGTTGATAAAGTTGCAAATGAAATTCTGGTTAGCGGCGAAGCTATGCCGGGCGTCCACGAAGCGATTGATCACTGCCAAGCGCTTGGCCTTAAAATCGGCTTAGCGACCTCGTCGTTCTACACTATTATTGAGGCAGTTCTTTCTAAACTAGGACTCAGTGATAAATTTATGGCAGTACAATCGGCCGAGGGACTCACCTATGGCAAACCCCATCCAGAAGTTTATTTGAATTGCGCTAAGGCGTTAGATGTTGATCCCCGTTGTTGTCTTGCCATCGAAGATTCCTTTAACGGCTTAATTGCCGCCAGAGCAGCCAACATGCAAACGGTCGCGATCCCTGCGCCAGAACAAAGAGGCGATGCTAAGTGGATTATCGCCCATCATCAGGCCGAGAGTTTGTTGGCATTAACAACAATTTTGGCAAAATAACGTCACAACACACCGAGTTTCTGCAGGGCGAATAAGCTTAGTCTTTGCCCTACGGATAAATAGCACAATGGTGTATGCACCAGAAGGAATTCAATGTGAAGTACCTGTCCTTAATACTGCCCATGGGCTTAATACTCATGTCCACCTGTTTACCCGCTAGCGCAGGTGAGACCATGCACTGTAAACAACAAGTGATCAATACGGGCGATACTTTAACGACTGTGCAGGATAAATGCGGCTCGCCCAGTGATATTCGAGAATACAGTCTGCCCGCGACTTATCTCAACGCTAACGGAGACAGGGTGATCGATCCCAGCAAGTTGCCAACTGAGTATCAAGAATGGACCTATGACTTTGGACCAACACGCTTAATGCGTCGCCTGTATGCCACTGATAATAAAGTCACAAAAATTGAATCCTTAGGTTATGGACATTAATCGGCAGCATCCTAGATTATGGTCATCAATAAAAAAGCCAGACATTGTCTGGCTTTTCTTATTTCAATCTACTGAATGTATTACCAAATTTTCACACGCTCATCTGGTGTTAAATACATTTTATCGCCTTCTTTCATCTCGAAGGCCTTATAAAAGGCTTCCACGTTACGTGGTGTACCCATGGCACGATAATGGCTCGGTGAATGCGGATCTGTCAGCAAACGACGGCTCAGCTCTTCATCACGGTAATTACGGCGCCATACTTGCGACCAACCCACAAAGAAGCGTTGCTCGCCCGTTAAACCATCAAGCACAGGTGCAGGTTTGCCGTTAAGGCTCATCAAATACGAACGTGCCGCTACGGTTAAACCGCCTAAGTCGCCGATGTTTTCCCCTAAGGTCAAATCACCGTTAACAAACTTGCCGGGCAGTGCTTCATAACCTGAGTATTGCGCTGACAGTTGCTTACCGCGTTTTTGGAATTCTTCGCGGTCTTTATCTGACCACCAATCACGCAGGTTACCGTCGCCATCGTACTTAGCGCCTTGGTCATCGAAACCATGGCTGATTTCATGGCCGATCACAGCTCCGATACCACCGTAGTTCACCGCATCATCGGCATCCATATTGAAGAATGGCGGCTGCAGAATCGCAGCTGGGAATACGATTTCATTTTTCACTGGGCTGTAATAAGCGTTCACCGTTTGTGGCGTCATGCCCCATTCGGTACGATCGATTGGCTTGCCAAGCTTGTTGATCATATCTTGATATTCAAACTGAGCGTAACGCATGTAGTTACCGACTAACTCGTCAGCCTTGATATCTAAACCTGAGTAATCTTTCCACTTATCTGGATAACCGATTTTATAGGTAAACTTAGCCAGTTTTTCTTGGGCGGCGACTTTGGTTTCTGGCGTCATCCACTCAAGTTCATTGATGCTAACCTCAAAACCTTTGATCAAGTTTTTGATCATAGTTTCCATACGCGCTTTAGCTTCTGGCTTGAAGTATTGCTTAACATACTCTTCGCCCACTAACTCACCAATCACTTGGTCGGCACCATCAACGGCTTTTTTCCAGCGTGGTTGTTGCTCTTCGATACCCATTAAGGTTTTGCTCTTAAAGGCGAAGTTCAAATCAACAAAGTTTTTGCTCAGTAACTCGGCGTAGCTATCTACTAAGTGGAACGCGAGATAATCCTGCCAAGCCGATACAGGGAAGGTCTCGAAACCTGCACCGAGTTTTTCGAAGTAAGAGGGTTGGCGCACTATGATGTCAGTCACTTTATCGCCTAAGCCCGCACTCGCAGCAAAGGCATTAAAATCGAATTGACTGGTTAACTTTTGCAGTTCAGCACGATCTAACTTGTTGTATGCCTTGTTGGCATCGCGGGATTCGACTCGACTCCACTGACTCTTGGCGATCATCATTTCGATGTCGGCAACGTTTTTAGCCGCGCGTTTAGCATCCTTGTAACCCGCTTCGGTCAGTATGTCTGTCACATATTTGGCCATGGCTTGGCGATTAGCGGCAAACTTAGGGTCATCTTTAAGATAATAATCGCGGTCCGGCAGCGTAAGGCCCGACTGGCTTAGATACACGGCGTACTGAGTTGAGTTTTTGGCGTCATTATTGACGTAAAAACCAAAGGGAATACCAGAGCCAGTCGTCAGCAATTTACCCATAACGGCTGGTAAATCAGCGTGTGTTTTGGCGGCAGCAATATCAGCCAGCAAAGGGTTTAATGGTGTAACACCTAAGGTTTCAAGCAAATCGGTATTCATAAAACTGGCGTTGAAATCACCAATTTTTTGCTCATTCGAGCCTGCCGCTGGATTCTTTTTAGCGGCCGCTTCGTCGATGATCTTTTTCAATGCATCTTGGCTTTGATCGTACAGCACAGAAAATGCGCCGTAGTTAGACTTGTCGGCAGGAATAGGCGTATTCGCCAACCATTTACCGTTAACGCTGTAATAGAAATCGTCTTGATGGCGAACTGAGGCATCAAAGTTTTGCAATTCAATGCCAGAAACCGCAGCGACTTCAGTTTTAGGCTCAGTACTACAAGCGGCTAAACCTAAACTCAGGGCGATACCCAGTGCCAGTGTGCTTATCTTCTTCATTGTTTTCCCCAGCTTCCTTAAGAGTTATTATTTTTCCCGCAAAACCTTAGCATCTTGGCACGCCCCACAGTAGCAAGATTTTGTAAAAGGATATGACACTTTAGCGACGCGCGAACCGATTCAGGCACTATGCCATCAAGACCGTTTAGGATTTTTATCGCACAAAAAATAAGGGCACGACCTCAGTCATGCCCTTAAGCTCTTAACATCAATCTCAAACTAGAACTCAAACTAGAAGTTTTTACCCACAAATAAATAGAAGGACTTATCGCCAAGATCTGTGATCCCAAAGCCGATTGCCGCAGGTCCCATGGAAGTATCAGTACCAATGTAGAGACTCGATGCATAAATCAGATCAGTGAGAGTGACTTCAGAGCGCTCATCCCAGACATTCCCCGCTTCCAAACTCCAACCTAGATACAAAGGATAATCTGTCATTCCGAGCGCATCACGCCCGAGATCATATTGATAAACAAAGGCGCCAAAGACTTTATGCGCGCCTGTCAGTGAGTCTTTATGGTAGCCAGATAGATTTAAAAATCCACCCAGCTCAGATAGATGCAGCGTATTCATCCCATCATTATCGTTGGTTGAAATCGATGCCTTACCCACAAAAGCATGATTGCCGACACTCAAGGCGCCCTTCCAGTCGGCCTCTATCTGCACACTGTATTGGTTTTGGTTATCGTCGATAATGTCATCGAAATCTTCATTGCGCACATAGACGTTTAAGGTCACGCGATTACCCGATGTCGGGAAACTAATACTGTCTAAGCTGTCGTAGCCGAATCTAAAGTAAGCTCCATAGGAGCTAAAATCTAAGTCCCGTAACAGCCAGGCATCATTAATTATCGCGCCCTTCTCCGCCACTAAACCCAGTTCAATCGTGCCCTGTGATGTGTAGTTGTAGCCGATACCCAGTTCTATGGTGTGGGTTTTCTTGTCAAAGGTTAGCAGACGATTGTTATTATCGTATAAGTCCCAATTACGGGTATCGTATTGATAACGGGCGCGGCTAAAGAATTGTTGGTCTCTGTCTAATGGCTGATAGAACTCAGTCGCAAACAACTTTTCCATACCGAGTTTGATTTCATTGCGCCACTCGCCGCCATTGAAGGTCAAATCCGTCATGGTATAGGCCATGTCAAAACTGATGGCTGATTCAGAGTTAAAATCATCCTCCCAGTTAAAACCCAATTGGAAATAATTTGGCCCCCAAGACTTAGCTTTAGTGGTCACAGTCAGTACTCGGCCGTCTTCACCCTCGACAAACTCAGCATCGACACGCTCAAACTTATTGAGGGAGTAAATACGCTTTAACGCCTCATTCAGCTCGTCCTTAGACACAGCTTGCCCAGGTTTAATGTTCAAGGTTTCCGTTAAGAGATTCAGACTCACCTTAGATTGGTTATCGAAGACAATTTCATTAACAGAATGACGCACATCCGCCATTAACAACTTACCTTTGGCTTTTTTGGCCTCGACGTAGGCGGCATATTCCTCAGGGCTCACGCTCATGCTGCTCAGCTTATCAAGCTGTCCATTAGCGGCTTCTTTGCCGAGGGTTAATGCCAAGGGCATGATAGTGAAATCTGTAGTGCTCAAGGCGTCGATCGCGGGACGGATCAACACGTCTTTATCAGTCAGCAGCAGTTTTTGTTTTTCGGTGCTGGCATTGGTTAAAAAGTTGGAGAGCTGATCGAGCACGGCAATAGTGCTGTCTAATTTATCTTTTTTGACCAGAGGTGAACCAATATCGACGGCAATAATAATATCGGCGCCCATGGCCTTAACGACATCGACGGGCATATTGTTGGCAATACCGCCATCGACCAATAACTTACCTTCAATTTGAGCGGGCTGCAGCGCACCGGGAACCGTCGCAGAGGCTTGCATGGCTTTGACCATGCTGCCGTGACTGATCACCACAGGTAAGCTAGTTTCTAAATCGGTCGCCACTGCACGGTAGGGAATGGCTAAATCATCGAAATTACCAAATTGCTGTACTAGATCGGTAGACTGACGTAGAAGCTGCGACATAGTCTGACCACGCAGCAACCCACTTGGCGCCCTTACTTGGCCTTCGTTATAACCAATGTTCAGCGGAATGTTGTATCGATCGCGTAACTGTTTATCCCTATAACTCAAAATATTGCGCGGGATAGTATCCGAGTAGCCACTGTCCCAATCAACGCCCATCATGATCGCTTCGACTTCGCTGGCGCTGTAACCCAAGGAGTACATGCCTGCGACATAGGCACCGATACTGGTGCCCGCGATGTAATCGACTGGGATGTTATGTTCTTCTAATATTTTGAGCACCCCCACATGGGCAGCGCCTTTAGCACCGCCGCCACTGAGTACGACACCAATTTTAAGGCGCTCTGCCGCCATCGACGGAGTCATGCACAAACACAAAATAATAGAAGCGAGTAGTTGACGCATCATGGTGAGGTTACTTTTTTATGGGATAAAAATCCGAGTTATATTACCAAACTTATCGATTTAACCGTCAGTCATATTTTATCTGGACCGACTAGTGATAAGACTGTGTACTATTTACACAAACAGATGCAGTTTAATTGAATAAATGACGAAACAAAATATCAATCATAGCTGAATATTTTGTCATTTAAATTTTAAGGACGCTGGTTTATATCTTGCTCGTATGGCCTATCGCCAATACAAATATCAAGGACGCATGATCAAACATAAACGAGCCGATAATAGGCTATATGATCTTACTTAATGCTCAATAGCAACGATTCTGTTATCTGTTTCTAAATAGCGTTCAAAATCAGCCACGCACATAGGCTTAGCAAAATAATACCCTTGAATAATATAACAGCCGCGGCTAAATACTTGCTCTAACTGCTCAACCGTCTCAATCCCTTCGGCAACCACATTTAATTTAAGGTTACGGGCTAATTCAATAATACTGCTCACAATCGCCTGATCGGCCTTATTGGTGGCGATATCAATCAAGAAGGAGCGATCGATTTTTAAGGTATTCACCTCAAAATGGCGTAAATAAGCCAGAGAAGAATAACCCGTCCCAAAGTCATCAATAGCAACTTCAATCCCCAAGGATTTCAATCGCGAGAGATGATCTTTAGCGACGTGCAGCTCTTTCATCAATACGCCTTCAGTGATTTCTAAGCCTAAAGACGCTGTCGGCATTTGGGTTTCATGCAGAATGCTTTGTATGTCTTCAATAAAATCTGGCTGTCTGAAATGCACCGCCGAAATATTAACCGACAACTTAAAGGTAGCGCCATAACGCTTTACCCAATATGCTCCCTGCACACAGGCTTGCCTTAACACCCAGCGGTCAATATCGACAATTAAACCGCAGGCCTCGGCGACTTTGATGAAAATATCGGGACGAATAAAACCATCCTGCGGATGTTTCCAGCGAATTAATGCTTCCATTCCTATGAGCTTATCGTTACGCAAAATATCAATTTGCGGCTGGTAATAAAGCTCGAACTCTTGCCGCTCTATGGCTTTACGTAAATCGGCCTCAAGCCGTAAATGATAGAGGGCTTGGGCATTACGCTCAGAGGTATAATATTGGAAATTCCCCCGCCCTTCTTCTTTGGCGTGATACATAGCAAGATCGGCATTCTTGATAAAGGCCTCGGGCTGCACCGCATCATCGGGCCAAATACTGATGCCAATGCTGGTCGAAATATAAAACTCACGGCCATATAACTTAAAAGGCGCCACGATTTGTTCCAGCAGCCGCTCGGCAATGTGGTTGATATCATCAATGCTGTTGGCATTTCTGAGTAAAATCACAAATTCATCGCCGCCAAAACGGCAGAGCATATGCTCGCTAGCAACACAGGACTGTAGTCGGCTTGAGGCTTCGACCAGTAAGGCATCGCCCATGCTATGACCATAGGAGTCATTAACATGCTTAAATCTATCGAGATCCAAGAACAATAGCGCCAATTTCTCGCCCGTTTGCTGCGCGGCCTGAATAGACTGTAATAGGCGACTAGAAAATAAGGAGCGGTTTGGCAATCCCGTAAGTACATCGTAATTGGCTAGGCGGCGTAAATCGGCTTCGGTTCGTTTACGTTCGGTAATATCCGAGAATACCACCACATAATGGGTCACTTTCCCATTGGCACTTTGCATCACAGATACGTTTAGCCATACAGGGCAAGGTTGCTGACTGGCGTTGATTAACTCACGCTCGCCCGTCCAAGACTGGCTATCACTGAGGAGTTGCTTGATTTCCGATGCCAAACCGTCATTCATCTGTACAAATTGGGTAAAAGATTGGCCAACTAAGTCAGCAGAATCGATGCCGATAATTTGCTGTGCCGCGTAATTCGCCACGCGAATACTGCCTTCGACATCTAAAATCAGTACACCTTCAGATGTGTTACCAAACGCTTTTGCCAGTAAATTCACTTCATCTTCTAACTGACGTTGCACGGTAATATCACTATAAATCCCTGCGACCCGCTCAATCTCATTGGAGTGCTTATTACGGGCAACGGGCCGCCCTCTTACCCTTAACCAGCCCCAATTACCGTCCTTGCGCTGATAGCGATATTCGGCTTCGAATCTATCTATCTCCCCCGATATCATACTATCCCACTGAGCGAGCGCTTTTTCCCTATCCTGTGGATGCACAGGCAACTCTGCTAAGCTCACAACAATCTCATTGGCATGGGTACCGAGAACTGCACCACGATTATCAAGATGAAATGCCTGAGTATTTTTATGCCATTCCCACAGATCTGAGTCACTACCACGCAAAGATTGCCTCAGCCTGTCATCACTCTCTGTTAATGCCAGATTCATCTGCTTAAAGGTATTGATCTGACGTTGCCGATACCAAGCAAGACTTAAGGCAATAATAGCAAATAACAGCAGTAAAATGCCTTTAAAACCTTGGGATAACCACCAATGCTGCTCAACATAAAAGGGATAGGTAAAAGGTTTATCGGACCATATGCCATTCACCTGACTCAAAATATCTAATACATAACCACCCGCAGCTAAACCTGCGAGGTTAATCTGCGCCTCCCCCTGAAGCAGCACATAACGACTCTCTTCATCTTGATGACGTAAGCGATATTTAAATTGGATGGGCGAATCATCGAGATAATCTAAGTTAGTGATTTGAAAACTAACCATATTGGCTTCGGGTTTGATGGTCATCAGGTTACGCGGCAACAAGGACACTTCTGTCGTGTTGTTATAGTAAACAGAGACAGATTCAAGCATCACATGGTCATCGGTAATGCGGTTAGCCAGCCTATCGACATCCAGTCGCATCACGCCCTCGGGCGTGCCTAAGTAAAAGCCTGTTTTAGGTGAGTAAAAATAGGCGCCTTCGTTCATCTCATCGGAAATTAAACCATCGAGTTGATTGAACATAGCAATCTCGCCCGTTTGGATATCCTGTCGCACCAAAGAATCCGAGCAGCCCACAAGATTAGACTTGGGCGTTTTTTGAATAAAAAACACTGAACTACAATTTAATTGCCACTCGGAGGTCAATGAAATTAACGATCCCGTTTGCTGATGGTATTCAAATAAACCTTTTTCATAGGAGCCAAACCAGATCACCCCAGGTGACATTTCTTCAATGTGACTGACCGTGGGTTGTGCTGCAAAAGCATTAAACAACTGCCGCTGATCATGAAACTCATTTTGGCCGTCGATGTACCCAAAGACTTTTTTACCGCCCACCCATAAACGACCGTCGGAGGTGCGATAAATCGTGCGGATAACGGGTCGCTTGGGGCCATCAAATTTGTCCGATGATTTATCAATATCAAAGGGCTGAGGTTCGTACAGTCCCATTTCCCAAAAATACAGCCCTGATGTGGTCGCAATCCAAATGCGTCCTTTCAGTTTAGGGTCGAGGTAGGTTTTATAAATGAGCTTATTTTTAAAGCCATCATTACCATGGGTCCACTTAGAAAAGCTGCTGCCTTGCAAAGTGTCTTTATCGACAACAAAGAGACCGCTAGTTGTCGATAATAGTAAATAATGCCCCTCAAACTCACTGATATCATAGATACTTTCATGGGGATTAAATCCCTCAATCGGCACGTTAAATGCCTTACTACTGCCTTTAGCAATAAAATCCAAATTGGAAGAACCTAGCCAAACGCCTTCATCACTGGCATGCACTGACCAAGTCATGGCATCACTCAATTGATAGGGTTCATCGCCAGTATAAGTGTCGAGGATAAAATCAGGCTGCGACGCCAATAACGCCAATCCATCGCCTGAACCTCCGACCCACATCAAACCCGCATCATCAAACAACATGGCTTTTAGCGTTTCCATGTCGGCCTCAACCTTCAACTCCTTTTGATAGTTTTCAATCTGGCGTGTTTCGGGCGACCATTTCAATAAACCGATACGACTGGAAAACCATAAATATCCTTTCGCATCTTCAACGATCGCTGTGCTCCAATCGGGCAATTCTGGCACGGGGATAATCTGCCTAGAAATTTGATCTAATTGATAAACGCCGCGGCCAGTCGCAATCCAGATCCTATGCTGAGAATCCTCTAACATATCGAGAATACTGCCCATAGATTCGGTCCAAGAGTATTGGAATACCCGCTCGCCATTTTGCTCTAGCAACTCTAATTGCAAGGTTCCCGCGACCAGCATTTGACTATTCGGCATGACCAGCAATTTACGCCAAGGGAGATCGCGGTTAACCGGCAACTGAGTAATAAGGCGCAGTTCGGACTTTGAAGGGGAGAATTCATATATCTGGCCATTATCAATTAACAATCGCCATGTTTTACTATTCTTTCGGGCTGCCGAGACCAGCGCACCGCCGGGAAACTGCGGGAATAAATAGGGAGAACCAAAGGCGGTAAATTGATTTTGGACAATATCGTAGAGGTAAATTGCGGCGTTGGTGCTAACCAATAACTTGTCACGTTCTATGTTTACTACTGAGGTTAAAAAGTCATCTGACAGTCGCGATTCGGTGCCGATTTTATCGATACGCCGCACCTTAGAATTACTAACTCGATACAAGCCCTGCTCAGTCGCGGCCCATACAAAACCGTAATCATCTAAGGCCAAGCCTCGGATACTGGTGACCGCTAAACCGTCCCTATCAGTAAAAACTCGCTGCACAAAACCGCCCGCCCAAGCCGAGTGGACGCAAGTCAATGAAAGGATGAAACATGTCAGAATTGTTCTAATTATTTTTGTTTGCATGTGACGGCTTACTTCATACCATAGTTGTACTGTAGCAGCTCAATCCTATCAATTCATCCGCTTGTTTACATAAAAGTTACAAAAAAATACAGGCAATAAAAAAGCGCTCAAATGAGCGCTTTTTTAATCGACAGCTAAATTACTTTTTCTTTGCCTTTGGGTTTGGCAAATCAGTAATAGAACCTTCGTACATTTCAGCCGCTAAGCCCACTGATTCGTGCAGTGTTGGGTGAGCGTGAATGGTTAATGCTAAATCTTCAGCATCACAACCCATTTCAATCGCTAAACCGATTTCGCCTAACAGCTCGCCACCGTTAACGCCAACAATCGCACCACCGATTACGCGATGAGTGTCTTTGTCGAAAATCAGCTTAGTCATGCCTTCGCTCGCATCAGATGCGATAGCGCGGCCACTTGCTGCCCATGGGAAAGTTGCGGTTTCGTAAGCAATACCTTGCTCTTTCGCTTCTTTCTCAGTTAAACCAACCCAAGCTACTTCTGGGTCAGTGTAAGCAATTGATGGGATCACTTTTGGATCGAAGTAGTGCTTCATGCCAGCGATAACTTCAGCCGCTACGTGGCCTTCGTGCACGCCTTTGTGAGCCAACATAGGTTGACCAACGATGTCACCAATTGCATAGATGTGCGGTACGTTAGTACGCAGTTGCTTATCAACCTTGATAAAGCCACGCTCATCAACGTTAACACCTGCTTTTTCAGCATCTAACGACTTACCATTAGGTGCACGGCCAATTGCTACCAATACGGCATCGTAACGGACTGCTTCAGTTGGTGCGCTCTTACCTTCCATAGAAACATAAATACCGTCTTCACGGGCTTCTACCGCTGTGACTTTAGTTTCAAGGATCAGGTTGAATTTCTTCTTGATTTGCTTAGTGAATACGCGAACAACGTCTTTATCAGCCGCTGGGATCACTTGGTCGAACATTTCAACCACGTCGATCTCGCTGCCTAAAGAAGCGTACACAGTACCCATTTCTAGGCCGATAATACCGCCGCCCATTACTAACAACTTGCCTGGAACTTCTTTCAGTTCTAATGCGTCAGTCGAATCCCAAATACGGGGATCTTCATGCGGAATGAATGGCAGTTTGATTGGGCGAGAACCCGCAGCAATGATCGCTTGCTCGAATTGAACCACTTTGACAGTGCCATCTTCAGCAGTCACTTCTAGCGTGTTAGGGCCAGTGAATTTACCAAAACCGTTAACCACGTTAACTTTACGCATTTTGGACATACCGCCCAATCCGCCAGTTAATTGGCCAATAACTTTTTCTTTAAAGCCACGTAACTTATCTAAATCGATAGTTGGCTCGCCGAAAACCACACCGTGAGCAGCAACGGCTTTGGCTTCTTCGATAACTTTAGCAACATGTAATAGGGCTTTAGATGGGATACAACCCACGTTAAGACACACGCCGCCTAAAGTGCTAAAACGTTCAACGATAATGGTTTCTAGACCTAAGTCCGCTGCACGGAAAGCCGCAGAATAACCTGCAGGACCTGCACCTAATACCACTACCTGAGTTTTGATTTCGTTACTCATGTTTTCCTCTAATTCTCATTCAATCCGTTGGAGGAGCTATCCTGCCAACCGAAAATGCGCCAGCGCGTAAGGTGGGCGCATTTTAACCTGTGTTTGATACTGATCACAATAAACAAAAGGCCGCTCAAGATGAGCAGCCTTATATGCTTACAGAACCAAAGTACGAATATCGGACAGAATTCCTGACAGCGTCACACTAAAGCGTGCAGCCATAGCACCATCGATCACACGGTGATCGTATGACAGCGACAGTGGCAACATCAATTTAGGTTCGAACTCTTTACCATTCCACTTAGGCTTAATTTCAGATTTAGACACACCTAAAATCGCCACGTCTGGGTAGTTAACGATAGGCGTAAACGCTGTACCGCCAATGCCACCTAAACTTGAAATAGTAAAACAGCTACCTTGCATGTCAGCAGATTTCAGCTTGCCATCACGGGCACGGATAGAGATATCAGCCAGTTCACGAGATAACTCGATAATGCCTTTCTTATCCACGTCACGCACGACTGGCACAACCAAACCGTTTGGCGTATCAACCGCCACACCGATATGGAAATACTTCTTCTGGATCAGTGATTCGCCATCGCTACTTAAGCTTGAGTTGAACACTGGGAACTGTTGCAACGTTTTAGCCACAGCTTTTAGCATAAACACTAAAGGCGTGATCTTGTAATCGGCTTTTTTCTTCGCCGCTACATCGTTTTGCTGCTTACGGAACTCTTCCATTTCAGTGATATCAGCTTCATCGAACTGAGTCACGTGAGGGATAGTTACCCAGTTGCGGTGTAAGTTAGGGCCAGAAATCTTCTGGATACGGCTTAATGGAATTTCTTCCACTTCACCAAACTTACTGAAATCAACTTTAGGTGCTGCAATCACTTGCAGACCGCCGCCGTTACCTGAACCCACAGAGGTTGCCGCAGTCGCTTTCGGACGAGACAGTTCGTATTTCACATACGCCTGAACGTCTTCTTTCATAATGCGACCTTTACGGCCAGAACCTGTCACTTGGGTCAAATCGACACCAAATTCACGGGCTAAACGACGTACCGCAGGAGACGCATGTACCGCACCGGTAGACACAGGTGTACCTGCACTTGGGTGGTGTGGTACTGGAGGACGGCTTGCAGGTGTTGGGGCTGCAACGGGCGCCGCGCTCACTGGAGCAGGAGCTGCCGCTTGAGCAACAGGTGCAGGAGCTGCACCTGCAGTCACAGTTTCAATCGTCGCAATAACGCTACCTTGAGAAACCTTGTCACCCACTTTAACAGTCAAAGACAGCAGTTTACCGGCGAATGGCGCAGGCACTTCCATGGTGGCTTTGTCAGTTTCAAGGGTGATCAAACCTTGGTCAGCCGTGATTTCATCACCGACTGACACTAGCACTTCGATCACATCGACATTGCTAGCATCGCCAATATCCGGCACTTGAATTTCTTTTACCGCAACCACGCTTGCCGCTGGTGTTGCAGAAGCCGGAGCCACTGGCGCTACCGTAGTGGCAGGAGCCGCTTGGGCAGCAACAGTTGGCGCGGCTGCAGGTGCAGCGCCGCCCACTTCAAGCATGATGACTAAAGAGCCTTGCGACACTTTATCGCCAACTGCGACTTTAACGTCTTTAACCACACCCGCGAAAGGTGATGGCACGTCCATGGTCGCTTTGTCTGTTTCTAGGGTAATTAAACCGCTATCAACTTCAATCCTGTCACCGACAGCAACCAGGACTTCGATAACCGATACATCAGTGTCGCCACCGATATCAGGTACAGTCACTTCAACCACTTTGGTTGCGCCCGTCGCAGGAGCAGCAGCCACTGGGGCTGGAGCCGCTTGAACTGGTGCAGATGCTGGTGCCGCCTGAGCGGGTGCTGCAACTGGAGCCGGAGCGGCAGCTGCCGCGCCCGCCGCTTGCATCATAGCAATCAAAGTACCTTCAGAGACTTTATCGCCCACAGCCACTTTCAATTCGGCTAACACACCGGCGAAAGGCGCTGGAATATCCATAGTCGCCTTGTCGCTTTCGACGGTAAGAATCGATTCTTCTGCCGCTAGGGTATCACCCACAGCCACACAAATTTCGATCACTTGCACTTCATCGCCGCCGATATCAGGAACAAAAACTTCTTTTAATTCAGCCATTTTCATTGCCTCTTACGCGTACTGTGGATTGATCTTGTCAGCGTCGATACCATATTCTTTAATGGCTTTTGCTAACACATCGACAGGCAGCTCTTTGCGATCAACCAGTGATTTCAGTGCCGCAATAACGATGAACTTAGCGTCCACTTCGAAGTGGTGACGCAGATTCTCGCGGCTGTCTGAACGACCGAAACCGTCAGTACCTAACACTTTGTAATCGGTAGGAATATAAGCACGTAACTGTTCGCCGTAAATCTTCATATAGTCAGTCGCTACGATTGCAGGTGCATCACTTGAAATCACTTGGCTGATATAGGCTTGTTTTGGCGTTTCGGTTGGGTGCAGCATGTTCCAACGTTCAGCGGCTTGACCATCGCGAGTCAATTCGTTGAAGCTAGTTACGCTAAATACGTCGGCAGTAATACCGAAGTCTTTCGCCAGTGCTTGCGCCGCTTTACGGGTTTGTTCAAGGATAGTGCCACAGCTCATTAACTGAACTTTGCCTTTACCTGAGCCCGCAACCGTTTCTAACTTATAGATACCTTTCACTATGCCCACTTCCGCGCCTTCTGGCATGGCTGGTTGCTCATAGTTTTCGTTCATTGTGGTCAAGTAGTAGAAGATATCTTCTTGATTCTCGCCGTACATACGACGGATACCATCTTGTACCACAACGGCAATTTCGTAGCCGTAGGTTGGATCGTAAGAAATACAGTTAGGGATAGTGTTCGCCAATACGTGGCTGTGACCATCTTGATGCTGTAAACCTTCGCCGTTAAGCGTTGTACGACCTGAAGTACCACCGACTAAGAAACCACGAGCACGCATATCACCCGCTGCCCAAGCCATGTCGCCAATACGTTGGAAACCGAACATTGAGTAGTAGATGTAGAACGGGATCATAGGTGTATCGTTGACAGAGTAGCTTGTCGCTGCCGATACCCATGAAGACATAGCACCGAGTTCGTTAATCCCTTCTTGCAATACTTGACCGGTTTTATCTTCACGATAATAAGCCACTTGGTCAGAGTCTTGCGGTACGTATTTTTGGCCTTCGTGAGCATAAATACCCACTTGACGGAACAGACCTTCCATACCGAAAGTACGGGCTTCGTCAGGAATAATTGGCACAATGTTTTTGCCAATTTTCTTGTCTTTCAGCAATGCTGTCAGCACGCGAACGAACGCCATAGTCGATGAAATTTCACGGCCGTTTGAGCCCTGTAAAATCGAATCGAAAATCTTCAGTGACGGCACTTCCATCTCTTCAGTGAACTTTTGACGACGTTGTGGCACGCTACCATGCAGCGCTTCACGACGGCTCATCATGTACTTCACTTCTTCAGAATCTGGACCTGGGTGATAGAAAGGCAGATCTTCTAACTGGTCATCAGGAATTGGGATATTGAAACGATCGCGGAAGTAACGGATAGACTCAACGCCCATCTTCTTCACGTTGTGCGCGATGTTTTTACCTTCACCCGCATCACCTAAGCCGTAACCTTTAACGGTTTTCGCTAGGATAACCGTTGGACGGCCTTTGGTTTTTTGTGCATGTTCCAGTGCAGCGTAAACTTTAACTGGATCATGACCGCCGCGGTTTAAGCGCCAAATGTCATCATCTGACATGTTCGCAACCATTTCGGCCGTTTCAGGATACTTACCAAAGAAGTGTTCGCGTGTATAAGCGCCACCTTTGGCTTTACAGTTTTGGTATTCTCCGTCAACGGTTTCTTCCATTAACTGCAGCAGTTTACCACTGGTGTCACGGGCCAATAATGGATCCCAGTAACGACCCCAAATCACTTTCACGACTTCCCAGCCTGCGCCGCGGAATTCGCCTTCAAGTTCTTGGATGATCTTACCGTTACCACGTACAGGGCCGTCAAGTCGCTGTAAGTTACAGTTAACAATGAAGACTAAGTTATCTAATTCTTCACGGGCTGCTAAACCGATCGCACCTAAGGCTTCTGGCTCGTCACACTCACCGTCACCTAAGAAACAGTAAACAGTTTGTGCTGAACAATCTTTCAGACCGCGGTCAGTCAGATATTTTAAGAAACGCGCCTGATAGATGGCTTGGATTGGACCTAAGCCCATAGAAACCGTTGGGAATTGCCAGTAATCCGGCATCAATTTTGGATGTGGGTATGAAGACAGACCCTTGCCATCCACTTCTTGACGGAAGTTAGCCAGTTGCTCTTCGCTTAAACGACCTTCTAGGAATGAACGCGCATAAATACCAGGGGCGATATGGCCTTGGAAATACACGAGATCGCCACCGTCTTTTTCATTCGGTGCACGGAAGAAGTGGTTAAAACATACGTCATAGATAGTCGCGCTTGAAGCGAAACTTGAGATATGGCCACCCAACTCTAAATCTTTCTTAGAACCACGCAGAACCATAGCCAAAGCGTTCCAACGGATGATGGCGCGAATGCGACGTTCCATCTCTTGGTTGCCAGGCATGTGAGGCTCTTGACCCGCTGGGATAGTGTTCAAGTAAGCCGTTGTGGCATTGTAAGGCAAGTGAGTGCCATTACGACGCGCTTTATCGATCAGCTTCTCTAGTAAAAAATGCGCGCGCTCTGGGCCTTCCTGTTCCAACACGGCTTGCAGGGCATCAACCCATTCCTGAGTCTCTAATGGATCTACGTCTTGTAGCATATCTTCAGACATGACACTGTCCTTCTCTATATACATGATAATGAATGGTGTTTGCGGCATATTCCGATTTAGCAGGCAGCTAAACTACAGAACTTAAGCGCCACTCTTTAAACGGCGCAAGCTTCGCTGCAACCGGCTATCTTCTTCCCGCACAGATAACATCACCTCTTCGATGTAACTTAAGTGTTCATTCGAGGCTTCTCTGGCGGCTTCGGGATCACGACGAACGATGGCAGCGAGCAAGGCCCGTCTGTGATCGTTAGCCATAGTAGAAGCTTCTTCGCGGCGGCTTAAAAGCTCCAAGTTTTGCGCCACATTTTTATGCAGCACAGGGGTTAAACTGAGAACAAGATGTAACATAGCCACGTTATGTGACGCTTCGGCAACGGCACGATAAAAGCGCACAATGGCGGCGGCTTGTTGTTCAATATCGGTGGCGGCTTCCACCTCAAGGATCATACGTTTGATATTTTGCATATCGGCGTCCGTACCACGCAGCGCCGCAAAATAAGCCATCATGCCTTCGGTAGCATGACGGAACTCCAGCAAGTCATATTGACTCTCTGGATCGGAATTCATAAGTTCAACAATAGGATCGGCAAGGCTCTGCCAGAGTTGCTCTTTGACATAAGTACCACCGCCTTGGCGGCGCATTAACAGTCCTTTTGCCTCAAGCTTTTGGATAGCTTCACGCAAAGAAGGTCGAGACACTTCAAACTGGATCGCCAGTTCGCGTTCAGGCGGTAACTTCTGACCGGGCTGCAAACTGCCCTCTAAGATCATCTGCTCTAATTGCGCCATGATCACATCAGAAATTTTTGGCTGATTAATTTTACTATAGGCCATCAGGCGCTCAGCTCCGTTGTAAATTGGTCTTACCAATTTTTTTGAGTGAGCGCACTTTATCAAATCAGCGTTTTGATGTCCAGATTGAAGATCATTCCTAAAAAGCGATCTCGATCGAAAGCACTCACGAAGAGAGAGCATAGCGGAAAAAAATGTCTATGGGGTCAGACCATTTGACAGAGCTGAGCCATGCTAGCTCAGACTGTCAAATTCAGCTATTGTTGTGACGCTGATATTGCTTAACTCACCAACCCAAAAATGGTCAGCAGTGACAGTACCGCGACGATAAGTGTAAAGTTGCGTTTACTCAGTACTAATAATGCCAAGGTTGACTGTACACATATAGGTGCACTTGCAACCTCAGGTAAAGGTTGCGCTGCCAAAGCCGTCTCAGCAACCACAGTGCGAGCACTGGCATTTAGAGTCAAACCATGATGGCGCCACGCAGCTAACCCTTCGCTAAATTGGCCACTTAAGGCATATCCAAAGGCAAAGATGCGGCTAGGCAACCAATCCAATACACTAATCACTTCATTGACTAAGGGTAGCTCTAGAGATTTACGGGCATTTTCTTCGGCATAGAAACGCACAGTGCAATACAACACAGCACCGACTGGCCCCAGAAAAATGAAGAACAAGGCAACGGCGCCGTAATAACGATAATTAATCCAAGCAACACTTTGACCCACTTTGGCGCCAAGGTCTTTCTCGGAAACCGCATCCAAACACTCGCTACAATCAAGCTCAGCGGCATAATGATAACAAGCTTGCACATCGGAGCGACAAGCCGCTTGCATATACTTCTTGAAAATATCACGCTGTTTCTGATGGTTAAAGCAAACCACCGCCACGACAATCCATAGCGCTAAACTTAATAAGCCCCAAAACATCCCCGCCACTAACCAAGACAATACATACACCAACAAGGCTGGCAGCACTAACGCCAGCGCCATCATAACGCTCGTCAGTGAGGCTTTATCACCAAAAAACGTCGTTTGGTAGGATTGCAATAAACGATCAAATTGCCATGATGAAGGAAGAAATTTAAGTCGCTCCACTAAAATGGCGACCAAGAGTGAAAATAATGCCATGGGCTGTACCTCTATAATTTGTCCATAAATAGTCTAGGTTTGTGTGAAATACGTCTAAAATCCAAAAACCTAAGAGCGCAACTCCTGAGTATATTCCTTTAGCTTCTCTAAATATCTTTCCCAATCAAAACTTTGCCCAGGGTCTGTTTTGCGCATTGGCGCAATATCACAATGACCCACAATTCGTTCGGTACTCAGCGATGGATACTCAGCCAACAGTGCTTGCGTCAACGCTGTCAGTGACTGATATTGATCAGGCGTATAAGGCTCAGTATCTGTGCCTTCCAGCTCAATACCAATGGAGAAATCATTACAATTCTCTCTCTCGCCATAACGAGACACCCCAGCATGCCAAGCCCTGTCGTTACAACTCACGTACTGCACACGCTCGCCATTACGGCGGATCAAAAAGTGCGCCGATACTTCCAAGCCCTGCAACTGTGCAAAACTGGCATCGGCATTGGTATCTAAGCACCCTTGAAATAATTGATCAATATAAGGCAATCCAAAGCAACCTGCTGGCAGGCTAATATTGTGGATCACCAACAAACTCACTTCACCCAAGGGACGTTGATTAAAATGTGGTGACTCACAACGCCTTGCACCCTCACACCAACCCAATTCAAACCGCATTATGAGCTTATCCTCTATGCCACATAAACTGAGTTACTCTAACAGTATTCAGCCAAGCAAAGAAGAAACCCAGCACACGGAACTGACTGACTTCATCATCTTTTAATATTGATCTCATGAAGCAAGCCATTCACTCCCAACTTAAATAAGCCAGAGGTTGAGTCCTGCCGCACATTCCTCCACGTTGTTCCGTGAGACCTAAGGCCGTGGTAATCTTAACCTAAGATGCAAGTAGGTCGTCAGTAATTAAAGAATGCAAGGACCCCGCTCATGTTAGAAAACGATATTCGTCAATCAGTAAAATCCGCCCTTAGTGAAGACTTAGGCGGCATCGAAATCAACGAACACACTAAAGCCATAGCCTATGGCGATATCACAGCAATGTTGATCCCCGCCGATAAGTACGCTGAAGCCACCCTTATTACCCGTGAAGAAGGCGTTTTTTGTGGAAAAGCATGGGCAGAGCAGGTTTTTAATCAACTCGGTGGGGAAGTCGCACTGCATTGGCATGTGGATGATGGCGATTTGGTATTACCCAACCAGTTACTGTGTGAACTCTCGGGACCAGCGCGCGCTATTCTCACTGGCGAACGCACGGCAATGAATTTCATCCAAACCCTGTCTGGCGTTGCGACCTTAACTAAGCATTATGTCGATAAACTGGTGGGCACTCACACTCGCCTATTAGATACTCGCAAAACCATTCCAGGCCTGCGCACCGCCCAGAAATATGCTGTCACCTGCGGCGGCGGCAAAAACCATCGTATTGGCTTATATGATGCTTTCTTGATCAAAGAAAACCACATTATGGCCTGTGGTGGCATTCGCCAAGCCGTAGATACCGCCCGCAGCTTGTACCCGAACAAACCCGTTGAAGTCGAAGTGGAATCACTCGAAGAGCTCGCCTTAGCACTCGACTCTGGCACAGATATCATAATGTTAGATAACTTCGACATCACTAAAATGGTCGAAGCGGTTGAAATGAACAATCAATATAAAGCGAAAGGCGCCGGCGCTAAGCTTGAAGTCTCTGGCAATGTCACCTTGGACACTTTAGCCGAATTTGCCAAAACCGGTGTCGACTATATCTCAGTTGGTGCGCTCACTAAGCATGTTCGCGCCCTAGACTTGTCGCTTAGATTGAAAGCTTAAATCACTCGCTCATTAGAGGGTGAAACGTTCGCTGAAAGCACAGAACGTTTCACTTTCAACCTATTATAAAGCGATACATTTCTTCTGAGTTCCACTAGGCTAGCCCCAAAGTTATGCCTGTCACTATACATCCGCACCATCAACCCCTGACTCATCACGCTAACATGCCAGCAATTTGACTCGGCCAGCTTAAGTGCCAGTCAAACTGATAATGTCAAAAGTTTGTTATAACCCAACATACCAACAAGCCAGTTTTTTTATACAAAAATGACACTTTATTAGTACTTTATACTTAAAAGTTGTTTCTTTTATCTTAACTTTGTACTAACTTTTACACAGGCGAGATGGCCGTTTGGTCAACCTCACCTAAGGTCAGCACTGGAATGTTTGTCAAAGCACTCTAATCTGCGTTTTTGAGAAGCACATTTTGAGGGACATTAGCCTAAGGTGCGGTTACCGAAATGATTTATTCAAGCAAGTGCTAACTTGATATTAACTTAGCAAAGTTGGAATAAATCAGCATGAGTCATTACACATGGGTCATTCAAGATCATCGGTGTACTGTTATTGTTAATAAGATCACATAATTGATTTTATTAACATAAATGAGTAATAAGGTTTGACGAGTTAAAACAATTTATAGTGTAAAACAGTGTTTAAGTTTAACACTCTATTCACCCCTTACTGCAACCATAGTAAGTTACTAAATAGTTAGCTGGAGAGAAAAATGAAGGCCATGAATTTAAACAAAGTATTAAGTAAAAAAGCGCAGGGTTTTACTCTGATCGAACTGATGATCGTCGTTGCCATTATCGGCATTTTGGCTGCAATTGCACTGCCTGCGTATCAAACCTACACTAAAAAAGCAAAATTCTCTGAAGTCCTTTTAGCTACGAGTGCTTTTAAAACTGCATTTGAAGTATCAGCACAATCGGGTAAATTTGCAGCCCTAGCTGATGCAGATGCGGGCACTTTGGGATTACCAGCAGCAGTTGGTGCGACTGGAGTTGTAACAAGTGTTACAATTGCTGATGGTGTAATTACCGCAACAGGAACTGCGGCAGTTGATAGTGCTACATATACACTGACACCAAATGGAATTACAGCACCGATCCAATGGACTCAGGGTGGAACTTGTTTAACCCTAGGGCTTTGCTAGATATACTTATGTAAATAACTATTATAATAAGAGGCTAATATGGCCTCTTATTATATAGTTTGAGGATTTGTCCAATTATGCCTACAACAGGCCTTCATTTAGGTTTATCTACCCTCTTTATCCGTAAAGGTCTGCTAAATGAAGAGCAGATGGCGAATGCCATCACAAAATCGCGCCAGAATAAACATGGATTAGTGAGTACCTTAGTACAAGAAAAGTTGATCTCAGCCCATGCCATCGCCGAACTATGCTACGAAGAATACGGTACACCACTACTAGATCTCAACGAGTTTGATCTTGCCTCCATTCCAGAAGATTTCCTCAATAAAAAGCTGATTGAAAAACATCGCTGTTTACCCTTGTTTAAACGCGGTAATCGCCTCTATATAGGCACATCCGACCCAACCAATATTGCCGCCCTCGAAGATTTCCAATTTAGTGCTGGCCTACACGCCGAAGCCATTTTGGTAGAAGAAGATAAACTCGCTAAGGCGCTGGAAAAAATCCTCGAAGAAGATATCACCGGGCTCGATATCAGTAGCATGGATGAGGCGGCGCTGGCGGGGATTGAAATTACCGATACAGATAGGCGCAACGAAGAACCCACAGGCGATAGCAGCGACGATGCACCTATCGTTATTTATATCAATAAAATTCTAACCGATGCCATCCGCAAAGGCGCGTCGGATTTACATTTTGAACCCTATGAAAAACGCTACCGTATTCGTTTTCGCATTGACGGTATTCTCCACGAAGTATCGGAACCGCCAGTTAGCCTTGCCAGCCGTTTATCTGCGCGGTTAAAAGTGATGTCGAAACTCGATATTGCCGAACGGCGTGTGCCACAAGATGGCCACATTAAGATGAAACTTTCCCGCACTAAGTCCATCGACTTTCGGGTTAGTACTCTGCCGACCCTGTGGGGTGAAAAGATTGTAATGCGGATTTTAGACTCATCCTCTGCACAATTAGGCATTGAAAAGCTCGGCTACGAGCCTGACCAAGAAAAGCTCTACCTTGAGATGCTAGCAAAACCCCAAGGCATGATTTTAGTAACGGGGCCCACAGGTTCTGGTAAAACCGTCTCCCTCTACACTGGGTTAAATATTCTCAATACCGAAGAGCGTAATATATCTACCGCCGAAGATCCGGTGGAGATTAACCTCGAAGGCGTGAACCAAGTTCACATTAATTTAAAGGCAGGTCTCACCTTCGCCTCCGCACTGCGTTCGTTCTTACGCCAAGATCCCGATGTGGTGATGGTGGGCGAAATTCGCGATCTTGAAACTGCCGAGATAGCCATTAAAGCGGCACAAACGGGTCACTTAGTCTTATCGACCTTACACACAAACTCGGCCGCCGAAACCTTAACCCGTTTAATCAACATGGGTGTGCCTGGCTACAACATAGCTAGCTCTGTGAATCTGATTATTGCCCAGCGCTTAGCCCGTCGCCTCTGCTCTGAATGTAAACAAGCAGAAGTGATCCCCGAGCATGAATTACTGCGCCTAGGTTTTGACCAAACACAAATTACTCAAGGCTTTACCACCTTTAAACCCGTTGGCTGCGAGCATTGCTCCGGCGGCTACAAAGGTCGGGTCGGTATTTACGAAGTAATGAAGATGTCCGATGAAATCGCGCGCACTATTATGGAAGGCGGTAACTCATTACAAATCGCCTCCCAAGCTAAAGCGCAAGGTATGCGAGATTTGCGTCAATCAGGATTATTAAAAGTTATCCACGGTGTAACGAGTATTGCTGAAGTCAACCGAGTCACGAGTTTCGACTAAACAGAACAGCATGCTCACAAGAAAGAATGAGCAATATAATTACCACTTTCAAGATTTATGCTTAATACTTAACAATCATATCAATAGTCTTATACCCTTAATTTAATAAGAATTATCTAGGAAACATTATGGCTACGGCAACCACAGCAAGAAAGCCTCGCGCCAATAAGAACGACAAAAAGAGCCAACCAAAAATCTATACCTTCGAATGGAAGGGGCTCAATCGTGATGGCAAAAAAACTGGCGGAGAGTTAAAGGGGACTACCGTAGCCGAAATAAAAAGTCAGCTTAAACAGCAAGGTGTCAACCCAAAGGTTGTCCGCAAAAAAGCCTCACCATTATTCTCACGCAATCCTGATATTAAGGCCATGGACATCGCCATGGTGACTCGGCAAATCGCCACTATGTTAGCCGCAGGCGTTCCTTTAGTGACCACCATAGAAATGCTTGGTCGGGGTCACGAAAAGCAAAAAATGCGCGAACTACTCGGCACTGTGCTATCAGAAATTCAATCGGGCATTCCACTTTCAGACTCGCTACGTCCTCATAGACGTTACTTCGATGACTTATATGTCGACCTTGTCGCGGCAGGAGAGCATTCAGGCTCGCTCGATGCGGTATTCGATCGTATTGCCACTTATAGGGAAAAAGCCGAGCAGCTAAAATCTAAAATTAAAAAAGCCATGTTTTATCCCGCTGCTGTAGTGGTGGTGGCGATTTTAGTGACCACATTACTACTCCTCTTTGTGGTACCACAATTCGAAGAGATTTTTAATAGCTTTGGTGCTGAACTCCCTGCATTTACCCAGTTCATTATTGGCATATCACGTTTTTTACAAAGTTCTTGGTATATCTTCTTTTTTGCCATTGTCATCAGTATTTGGTTGTTTATACGTGCCCACCGTAATTCACAAGTCGTTCGGGATAGAGTCGATGAGTTGGTGCTCAAAATTCCCGTTATCGGTAATATTTTGCATAAAGCTGCCATGGCACGCTTTTCACGCACCTTAGCCACAACATTTGCCGCTGGCGTCCCCTTAATCGATGGTATGGAATCTGCCGCTGGTGCATCGGGTAATGCAGTTTATCGTAAAGCCTTGCTCAAAGTACGCCAAGAAGTGATGGCGGGTATGCAGATGAACGTGGCTATGCGCACCACTGGACTATTTCCCGATATGTTGATCCAAATGGTGATGATAGGTGAAGAGTCTGGATCACTGGATAATATGCTCAATAAAGTCGCCAATATTTATGAAATGCAAGTCGATGATGCCGTCGATGGTTTATCAAGCCTCATCGAGCCTATTATGATGGTGGTTATCGGGACACTTGTAGGTGGTTTAATTGTAGGCATGTACCTACCTATCTTCCAAATGGGAAATGTCGTAGGCTAAGCTTCACTTCAATAATAGAAAAGTTAATAACAAGAACAGCTAATGAATGAATTTATCTCTCTTTTGGGCCAGTCTCTAAACCAGAGTCCTTGGCTCTTTATTACGCTAAGCTTTATTTTTGCCGCTACCATAGGCAGTTTTTTAAACGTAGTGATCCACAGATTTCCTGTGATGATGAAACGGGAATGGCAGCAAGAATGTAATCAGTATTTGCAGGAATACCACTCAGAGATAGTCACACAAATCGGTATTGATAAACTCAATAAACCTATTGATGCCTTTCCTGAAAAGTACAATCTTGTCGTGCCAGGCTCAGCCTGCCCTAAATGTAAAACGGCGATTAAACCTTGGCATAATTTACCCCTATTAGGCTGGTTAATGCTCAAGGGAAAATGCGCAGCCTGTCACGCACCTATTTCTGCCCGCTACCCCATTATTGAATTCGTCACAGGGCTACTTATCGCGACTTTAGCTTGGCATTTTGGTCCAAGCTGGCAGTTTGTTTTTGCGAGCATACTCACCTTTGTGCTTGTAGCACTGACAGGTATCGATCTTGATGAGATGCTGCTCCCCGACCAAATGACGTTACCGTTACTTTGGCTAGGCTTGATCATCAATCTAAATCATACCTTTGCGAGCCCAACCGATGCCATTATCGGCGCCGCAGCAGGCTATTTGAGCCTGTGGTTCATTTTTTGGCTATTTAAAATCCTCACTGGCAAAGAAGGCATGGGTTATGGTGACTTTAAACTGCTAGCCGTTTTCGGTGCTTGGCTTGGCTGGCAAATGCTGCCGCTGGTGATTTTACTTTCGTCCCTCGTTGGCGCGGTTGTTGGCATCACTATGATTATCAGTAAACGCCTCAAACAAGGTAATCCCATCCCATTTGGCCCCTATATTGCCGCCGCAGGCTGGATAGCCTTGCTATTTGGGCAACAGATTGTCGATTGGTACCTATCGACACTGTAAGAGCATGCAAACTAAGCAGAAAGCGATCCGGAGTATGTTATGTCAAAGTTTGTTGTTGGCCTTACAGGTGGCATCGGCAGCGGTAAAACCACTGTTGCCAATTTATTCGCTGCAGAAGGGATTAGCTTAGTCGACGCTGATATCGTTGCCCGCGAGGTTGTCGCTCAAGGTTCAAAAGGACTTGAGGCCATCGTTAACCATTTTGGGTCTGAGATATTAACACCTGAGGGTGAACTCGATCGCGCCAAGCTGCGGCAGCGGATATTTAGCCATCCTGAAGAGCGCGAATGGCTAAACCAACTATTACACCCCATGATCCGCCAAGAAATGCTCGCGCAGGTAGAAAAAGCGACCTCTGCCTATGTAATTATGGTCGTGCCCTTGCTATTTGAGAACGGGTTAGATAGGTTAGTCAATCGGACTTTAGTGGTGGATATTTCACCTGAGTTGCAAATAAATCGCACCGTAAAACGTGACAATGTTGATGCATCTCAAGTTAATAACATCATTAGTAGCCAATGTAGTCGCAGCGAGAAACTCGCCAGAGCAGACGACATTATTGATAATCAAGGAGAGATATCAAGCTTAAAACGAGAGGTGCAAGCATTGCATCAGCGCTATTTACAACTTTCTGGTACTGATAACGCCCATGACTGAATTAGTTTACGAACAGCCCTTAAACGAGAAAATTCGCAGCTACTTGCGGCTCGAATACCTCGATAAACAGCTGCAAAGTAATCTAAGCAATGACCACCAACATAGATGTTTTTATCCGTTGTTTTCCCTCTGTGAATTGTCCGAACGCTGTGATTATCGTAATGAAGTATTAAAAGACATTGAGCGGCACTTGCTGCAACTCAGCAAATGGCAAGAATTAGATCACGTCGACCACCAGCAAATCGACCTTTATATCAACGCCCTCACCCGAGCCCGCGAACCGTTGCAAAAGCCCGACCGCTTCGGCAGCCAACTAAAGCAAGACAGATTTATTTCCGCGCTACGACAACGCTTTGGCATGCCGGGCGCCTGCTGTAACTTCGATCTGCCACAGCTGCACTATTGGCTAGCTAAACCTTGGGAAGAAAAACAACAAGACTACCGCGCTTGGATAGCACACTTCGAACCTTTGCTCACCCCCATCACCCTATTGCTCCAACTCACCCGCAGCACGGCCCATTACGACAATGCCGTTGCCCATGCAGGTTTTTATCAGGGTGACAGTGCTCAAGCACTTGCTTTGGTGCGAGTCAAAGTCGATGCCTCCCACGGGTGTTATCCTACGATTAGTGGCCATAAAAACCGTTTTGCAATCCATTTTGTGCAGTTTGAACAACAACGCCACTCCGACCGTTCGATTGATTTCTTACTGGCTACCTGTGCATGAAGCCTTTACACTAATGGCCTGAAAGACATTAGTATTGGCGGCAGCTGTATCGCCGTTAACCAAGAGAACAATTATGCCATTGACCGTTAACTGCCCTATCTGCAAAGCCCCTGTCGAGTGGGTTCCACAATCTGCATTTAAACCTTTTTGCAGCGAGCGCTGTAAGCTCATCGACCTCGGCGATTGGGCATCAGAAAAGCATGTCATTCCGGTTAAAGCCGAATTTGATCCCGAAGCTTTTGATGAATTTGATCTCGATGAAGGCGATTTTTTTAAAGAATAATGCGAAGCGCTAACAGCTCAGCTTACGCCATCACAGCGATTAATTTGCCCAACTCTCTACTCAATAGATAAATATTATGACTAAACGCATCCATGTTGCCGTCGGCATTATTACTAACTCGGCCGGTGAAATTCTGTTGGCAAAACGCCCAGACCATTTACATCAAGGTGGGAAATGGGAATTTCCTGGCGGCAAAGTTGAGGCGGGCGAAACGGTCACTCAAGCGCTGATCCGTGAACTCAAAGAGGAAGTCGCGCTCGATGTCACTGATAGTCAGCCATTTATGGCGCTGAGTTTCGATTATCCCGATAAACAAGTGCTACTTGATATCAATTCAGTCACAGAGTTTAACGGCACAGCCCAAGGCCTCGAAGGTCAGCTTATCGCTTGGGTCACTAAAGCCGACTTAGTTAATTACGACTTCCCCGACGCTAATAAGCCTATTCTAGAAAAAATTCTCGCCCAGTAATCGAGCCATTTAGCTTATTATTTCAATACGCTCAGTCCCCGAATCGCAATTCGGGGATGTGCTTTTTCAATGTCTTAACTCCGTAAACCATGCAATCCTGTGATCGTTAAGCTTATAGATATTAGCAATGCGTGATCTAGCTTGCAGCAAATCAATGATCCGCTTTAATCGCATCAAGAATAATGTTTGAATCAAGCTTCATTCTTTCTCTTCGATTTTAAGGGCGCATCATGCACAATAACGTTAAGGCATTCCTAGCCACTACCGCCTTATTTTTTAGTTGTCAGGTACTAGCCAATGGTGGCTGTGGATTTGAAGAACAACAACAGGGCTTAATTGCGACCTGCAGCGAGGAGAAACAAGAAGTGATTTTAACTGGCATAGTAGAAGCACAACATTTAGTCACAGATCTCAATGAGTTTGCCGAAGGGTATAAAAGCTACCAGGTCGACACTGCGGCAATCACTCCGCTTAAAAGCGTCACTGAACCTACAGAAATTGTAGTGATCATTGGTACTTGGTGTCCAGATTGTCACCGTGAAACACCGCGCTTTATCCGTATTATGGAAGAAGTCGCCAATCCCAATATTAAAGTGACCTATATAGGTGTCGACCGGACGAAGACAGATCCCGAAGGCTTAGCTGCCAAATACGACTTTACCCGGATTCCAACCTTTATTGTGCTACAGCAAGGTAAAGAAGTTGGCCGTATCGTAGAGCGCCCAACCGTTTCCTTAGAAAAAGATCTCGCCGATTTATTGAAATAAGCGACGCAGTACAAACAACAAAGGCCGCATAGCGGCCTTTGGTTTTTATCCGTTCAGAGAAAAATTAGCTCGCTTCGTCAATAATTCGCTGAGCTAACATCACTAAAACGCCTTCACGTAACGCGCCGCCAGATAAGGCTAAATGCTCGATCCCCAGCAACTCAAACAAAGCCAACAAAATAGCGACACCCGCTGCAAAAGTCGGTGCCCGCTCGCTACAAAGTCCAGCGATCCCCGTTAAGCTAATGTCTTCTTGAGCGAGAATTTCAGCCTTCAACTGAGTGAGTATATCGAGCGTTATCGTCTCAGATAAGCCACGGTGAAGCAGTACTTCAACCACAGATTGCACCGCGCCAGAGGCGCCAACAACACAATGCCAACCGAGATCGCGTAGGGTTTGTCTATGCTCAGCTAATGCGGTTAGCACTTGCTGTTTAGCATCATCGAAATCTAACTGCTGTAGCGGTAAGCTACTAAAAAATTGGCGATTATAAGTCACGCTACCGAAGGGCAAACTGGTTTTAAACAACACTTGATGTCCATCACCGATAATAAACTCAGTACTCGCCCCGCCGATATCTATCACTAAACGACGGCCTTGACCACAGGTGGTCGCCACCATGCCTTGATAGATAAGCTCAGCTTCACGCATGCCTGAGATGATTTCAATTGGATGACCAAGGAGTGGCAATGCACGCCGATTAAACTCATCGGCATTGCTGATGCTGCGAAGGGTTGCGGTAGCAATCACAGCCACATGATGTGCTTCAATCTTATGTTGCACCAACATTTGGGCAAACATACTCAAACAGTCGAGGCCGCGCTGCATCACGTCATGGCTTAAGTTGCCATCGTCGCCTATGCCTTCGGCAAGCCTCACCTTACGTTTATATTTCGCAATAATATGCGGCTGACCCCCACGCGTTTTGGCGATCAGCATATTAAAACTATTTGAGCCTAATGTTATAGCGGCATAAGCGGGTGTTGGCATTTACGAATGTCTACGTGTCCTATCATGACGAGGAGGGCGAGCACCACTGCGTTGCGCACCAGGGCGACTTGTCCCAGAACGATCACGCAGGTTTCGAGTGCCGCTCGGGTGTTTACGGTGGATCTTCGCTGGCGTTGGAATATCGGCCAATAAAGCTTCACTGTCGTAATTACTCACTGGAATCGAATGATTAATATAGCTTTCGATTGCAGGCAAGTTCAACGCATATTCTTCACAGGCAAAGCTTATTGACATGCCCTTATTACCCGCGCGACCCGTACGACCAATTCGGTGAACATAGTCTTCACAATCATCAGGTAAATCATAGTTATACACGTGTGATACGTCAGAAATATGTAAACCACGAGCCGCGACATCGGTAGCAACCAAAATATCTAATTGGCCACTGGTAAACTGCTCAAGGATACGAATACGTTTTTTCTGTGGCACATCACCCGTTAACAAACCCACGCGATGTCCGTCACCTTCAAGCCAAGACCAAAGCGTTTCACAGCTGTGCTTAGTGTTAGAGAAAACGATGGCCTTTTCTGGCCAATCTTCTTCAATCAAGGTCAACAACAAACGCATCTTCTCTTCTTGCGAAGGATAGAAGATTTCTTCTTTGATGTTTTTGGAGGTTTTTTCTTCAGGGGCGATTTCGACTTTAATCGGCTCGTTCATATGATCGTAAGCCAGCTCTTGCACTTTCATCGACAAGGTTGCCGAAAATAACATATTAAGACGTTGATTTGCCTCAGGCATACGTCTAAACAAGAAGCGGATATCTTTGATAAAACCTAGATCGAACATACGATCGGCTTCATCTAACACCACAGCCTGAATCGAATTCAGACCGATAATGCCTTGGCGAACGTAGTCGATAATTCGACCCGTAGTACCAATCAAGATATCAACACCTTGATCTAATACTTTACGCTGTACATCGTAACTTTCGCCGCCATAAACAATACCCACCTTTAAGTGAGTGTGTTTAGCGAGTAAAATCGCATCTTTAGCAATCTGAATCGCCAGTTCGCGAGTCGGAGCCATAATGATGGCGCGGGGCTGATTAATCAGTCGACCTTCAGGTACGGGAGTCGATAATAAGTGATTAAAAGTGGCGACCAAAAAGGCCATTGTCTTGCCAGTGCCCGTTTGTGCTTGACCAGCGATATCTTTTGATTGAAGTAATACAGGCAGTGATAACGCCTGGATCGGCGTACAAAATTCGAAGCCATTTTCGGCAAGGGCCTGTTTAACCTCAGGATGTAGAGGTAGGTCGGCAAACCTTTGGGTAGATAGATGTGTTTCGCTCATAGCGCAAGCTTACCTGTTGAGGTTGCAATAAGATACTCGATCGTTTGAAATAGCCACATTGTAAAAAGGTAACTTGAAAAGCTATTTTTCAGCCCCAATATACATGGTAAGCCATTAACAAACCAGCAATGGCACCCAAACTGGAGAACATCATGAGCGATAAAATTATATACCTGAGCGACGACAGCTTCGAAAACGACGTATTAAAGTCTGATTTGCCAGTATTGGTAGACTTCTGGGCCGAGTGGTGTGGCCCTTGTAAAATGATCGCTCCAATTTTAGACGATGTGTCTGAAGAATATGCAGGCCGCGTAACTATCGCTAAATTAAACGTTGACCAAAACAATGTTTCTCCAGCGAAATATGGCGTTCGTGGCATCCCAACTTTACTGTTATTCAAGAACGGCGAATTAGCCGCAACTAAAGTTGGCGCACTATCAAAAACGCAATTAAAAGAGTTTATCGACGCGCAAATCTAATTTGATGTCGTAATGAGTGACCTCCGGCACAAGCTATAAATTAATTGTGCCGGAATTTCCCTAAATTTCTGGACGCCCCGCTTTGTTAGTGCTACTTTAATAACCAGATTCTTTCTAATAACCTCTTCTCGCTCGTCAATCACTATCCTGAATTACATCCTTACTGATTGATCGCGGTAAGCTTTGTCGCGTAACACAAGACCCCCAAAATGAACTTAACTGAATTAAAAGACACGCCGATTTCTGACCTAGTCTCGCTAGCTGAAAATATGAAGCTCGAAAATATGGCCCGCGCTCGCAAGCAGGACATTATTTTCTCAATCCTTAAAGCCCACGCAAAAAGTGGAGAAGACATTTTCGGTGGTGGGGTATTAGAAATACTCCAAGACGGTTTCGGCTTCTTACGCAGCTCAGACGGTTCTTATTTAGCTGGTCCAGATGACATCTATGTCTCACCAAGCCAAATTCGCCGCTTCAACATGCGAACGGGTGATACCATTTTTGGTAAAATTCGCCCACCGAAAGAAGGCGAGCGTTATTTTGCCCTATTGAAAGTCAACGAAGTTAACTTCGATAAACCAGAAAACTCCCGTAATAAAATCCTCTTTGAAAACTTAACCCCACTCCACGCAGAAGAACGTATGCGTATGGAGCGTGGCAACGGCTCAACTGAAGATATTACCGCACGTATTCTGGATTTATGCTCACCGATTGGTAAAGGTCAACGTGGTTTGATCGTTGCACCACCCAAAGCCGGTAAAACGCTATTACTTCAAGGTATTGCTCAGAGTATCAGCTACAACAACCCAGAAGTGGTGTTGATGGTATTGTTGATCGACGAACGCCCAGAAGAAGTGACCGAGATGCAACGCCTCGTTAAAGGCGAAGTAATCGCATCAACCTTCGATGAGCCAGCCAGCCGTCACGTTCAAGTTGCCGAAATGGTGATTGAAAAAGCCAAACGCTTGGTTGAGCACAAGAAAGACGTGGTTATCCTACTCGATTCTATTACTCGTCTAGCCCGTGCCTATAACACTGTTATCCCGTCATCGGGCAAAGTGTTAACCGGTGGTGTGGATGCGAACGCCCTGCACCGTCCAAAACGCTTCTTCGGTGCAGCACGTAACATCGAACACGGCGGCAGCTTAACCATTATCGCCACAGCCTTGGTTGATACCGGTTCTAAGATGGACGAAGTGATCTACGAAGAATTTAAAGGTACAGGTAACCAAGAGCTACATCTGTCACGTAAAGCGGCAGAAAAGCGTGTGTTCCCAGCCATTGACTTCAACCGCAGTGGTACGCGTCGTGAAGAAAAACTCACGACTCAAGAAGAACTGCAAAAAATGTGGATCCTGCGTAAGATTTTAAATCCTATGGATGAAGTCAGCGCAATGGAATTCTTAATCGACAAATTGGCTATGACCAAGACTAACGAAGAATTCTTTACTGCGATGAAACGCGCTAAGTCTTAATCTTCGCGAATCGCTAAAAAAAGCCGCATGATGCGGCTTTTTTATTTTTTGAATCCTAAGATTTTTGCACAGCCAGTATTTTACCTAAGCTTTTACTCAAAGCCTGTGTGCGCTGCCGCAGCATTTCCCGCAGCAATAAGACGACAGGCGTCACATGCTCGCGTCCTGGGCACACTAAGTACAAATCGACTGGCTCACCTTGATACTCAGGCAACAATCGTACTAACCGCCCTGAAATTAAGTCATCGGCCAGATCTAGACTCGACTTAAATACCAATCCTTTACCCGCCACAGCCCAGCGACGAGCTATTTCCGCATCGTTAGCACTGCGGTTGCCCGTGACACGCACTTTATATTCTTGGCCGTCGCGCCTAAATTGCCATTGGTCGTGAGTTCGCTCATCTAACTTATAAAACAAACAATTATGCTCTATCAGCTGTTCTAATGAATCTGGTACACCAAACTCGGCCAGATATTCAGGTGAGGCGCACAAGACACGATCAACACTGCAGAGCGGAAATGCCACTTGGTTTGAATCCTGCGGTTTTCCATAGCGCACGGCGACGTCAATTTTATCGTGGTAAAAACTGCTGATATTGTCGCCAAGGTGCAAGCGCACTTGCAGTTGAGGAAAATCGAGCAAAAACTCGTCGAGCCAAGGCACAAACAAATTACGGCCAAAGTCTGAAGAAACCGACAGGCTTAAGGTGCCGGATATTTTACCTTTATCACTGGCGATAGCCTGTTCGCCAAGCGCTAAATCGCTTAGCGCTCGTCGGCAATGAATAAGATAACGTTCACCTTGCACAGTCAAACGTAAGCTGCGTGTCGTGCGGATAAATAAACTAGTATCGAGCTGTTTCTCAAGCCGTTTTATTGCAGCGCTGGCAGAAGCAGCCGAGATATCCATCTCGGCTGCTGCGGCAGATATATTGCCGCAATCAGCGACTCGCACGAACAAAGCTAAATCATTAATTAGCATGATTATCAAAAATCCTTTGAAAAAATTACAAACTTTATCCTGTTTATCTCTTAGCTAATATTCCACACAATGGCTACACGATACAAGTACACTCAAACAAGTAGACTCCAGCAAGTACACCCAGAGGAATAAACATGAAAGCCATTGGTTACCAGACAGCAGGTGCAATCACAGCGCCCAATGCATTAGAAAACATCACGCTAGCCGAGCCAACTGCGATAGGTTTTGACCTTTTAGTGGAAATCAAAGCCATTTCTGTCAATCCGGTTGATACAAAAATCCGTGCATCTAGCTCTGCACCTGCAGGCGAATACAAAATTATCGGCTGGGATGCGGTCGGTGTCGTCAAAGCCGTTGGTGAGAAAGTCAGTCTTTTCAACGTTGGCGATGAAGTGTGGTATGCGGGCGATATCAGTCGCAGCGGAAGTTATGCAGAATATCAATTGGTTGATGAGCGAATTGTCGGCCATAAACCTAAAAGTTTAACCTATACCCAAGCCGCGGCATTACCTTTAACGGGGATTACGGCATGGGAGATTTTATTCGACCGTTTAGCTTTACCCCAAGATGGTTCGGCAACTGACGCCCGTATTTTAATTATCGGTGCGGCCGGCGGTGTGGGTTCAATCATCACTCAACTTGCAGTAAAACTCACAGGTGCAGAAGTGATAGGCACTGCATCTCGTCCAGAATCCGCCGCTTGGGTGCATAAGCTTGGTGCCGATGCTGTTATCGACCACACCAAGCCACTTTCACAGGAACTTGCCAATATTGGCATTACTAATGTGACCCATGTGATTAGCTTAACCCAAACCGATCAGCATTTTGATGAAATAGTACAAGTGCTTAAGCCACAAGGAAAACTAGCATTAATCGATGATCCTAAGGGGCCATTAGATGTGATGAAACTTAAGCGTAAAAGCTTATCCTTACACTGGGAACTGATGTTTACCCGCAGCCTATATCAGACCGAGGATATGATTGCGCAACATCACTTACTCAACCGCTTAAGCGCCCTTATCGATACAGGCGAGTTACAGAGTACGTTCGGTGAGCACTACGGCACCATTAATGCCCAAAACTTAATCAAAGCTCACGCTCAGATAGAGTCTGGCAAAGCGATCGGTAAAATTGTTTTAGAAGGTTTTAACCAATGAAAATAACAGTATTTGCTCAAATCATAGCGAATCAAGGCCAAAGCGATACGCTATTTAAGATACTCAAGCAACTCGTGACAGACACTCATACCGAGGCTGGCTGTATCGAATACAAACTGCATCACTCATTAGATGATGAAAATATCTTCTGGATGTACGAAATTTGGCAATCCCAAGCCGCACTGGATGAACATATGGCGAGTACGCACTTTCAAGCATTCGTCGCTCAAACCGCAGACATAATCAATCGAGCTGACATTCACAAAAGCTACGCCTGCTAATCAACAAAAAAGCGCCAAACACGTTGGCGCTTTTCATCATTTATCACTCATCAAATCAAAGTCATGGCCATCTTACGGCGTAAATACGCAATTTGCTGCATGTGTGGCAAATCCTTAGGACAGTTGTCTTGGCAGCCGAGTAAAGTCATACAACCAAATACGCCATCCTGATTGCCAATCACATGGTAAAAATCTTCGGCAGTACGAGCGTCACGGCTGTCCATCTCAAAACGAGCTATTTTCATCATGCCCACAGCGCCGACAAAAGTTTCACGCATTTGTTTAGTCGCACAGGCAGAAACACACACGCCACATTCAACGCAGCGCTCTAGCTCATACAAACGCGCAGCTTCATCTGGATCCATAGGATCTTCAAGCCGATGCACGCTTATATCATTGGCCTTAGGGTGTAACCACAGCTTTAAGCGTTCGGCGAGTTCACGCATAAATTTACCGGTATTGACCGAGAGATCGCCAATCAACTCAAAACCTGGCAGCGGCATTAAGGTGATTTCGCCCTTAGGGTATTTGGCTGTTAAGGTGCGGCAAGCTAGCGTCGGGAAACCGTTGATCACCATAGCGCAGCTACCACAGATACCAGCACGACAGACAAAGTCGAACTGCAATGAAGTGTCTTGTTCTTCCCTGAGTTTATTAAGGGCGATAAATACCGTCATCCCCGGCGTTTCGGTAAGCTGATAACGCACCATTTTCGGCTTATCGTTTGGCTCCTGCGGATCATAACGAAAGATATTAAAGGTTAACTGGCGACCTTGGCTCATTATGATTTTTCTCCTAACGCATTGGCAGATGGGCTTTTTAAAGTATCACTTAAACGTTCGTTATTGGGTTGTAAGCTCTCGGGTAATTCAAAGGGCATAAGAGCTCGCTGCCTTTGATAACGGTCAGCATCATCACCTAGCTCAGCTAAAATCTCGGCAATTTGCTGTTCACGCTTTTCGGTATCGGGATGCACTATGGCGTTGTTGATGCCATAACCACGATAACCCGGCGGGAGTTCCATCTTCATCACATCGAGTGCTTCGTAGTTAAGCACAGGTTCGAGTGCATCGGGATCCGGCCAGCTGGCCAAGGTGCGATTCAGCCAGTCTCGATCATTTCGCTGCGGATAATCCTCGCGAGCATGGGCACCACGACTCTCTGTTCGCGCTGCAGCGCCGCAGGCTACGGTTAGCGCCACTTTTAGCATACGCTTGACCCGCAGGGCTTCAACTAACTCAGGATTGGCGTGACGCTTTTTACACTTAAGCCCGAGTTTACGCGAACGCTCGAGCAACACTTTTAGCTCGGCAACCGCTTTTTCAAGCTCGGGGCCATTACGGAAAATCCCCACATAATCCATCATGATGCGCTGCATTTCGCGCTTGAGTTCAAAGGCGCTCTCGTGACCATCACCCTCGACTAGCACATCGATTTCACTCTGCACCTGCTGCATAAACCGTTCTGCAAGCTGAGTGTCGATCTCAAGGTTATTGTTCTCACAAAAATCGGCGACATATTTACCAATAATCATGCCGCCAACCACGGTTTCGGCCAACGAATTACCGCCTAAACGGTTAAAACCGTGCATATCCCAACACGCCGCTTCGCCGACGCTGAACAAGCCTTTAAGCTGCGGACTTTCACCCGTGGCATTGGTTCGAATGCCGCCCATGGAATAATGCTGCGTTGGCCGTACTGGGATCCAATCCTTAGCGGGATCGATACCGAGGAAGTTCTCACAAATTTCCTGCACTTCCCTTAGGTTAGTTTCAATGTGCTTGCGACCCAGAAGGGTAATATCCAGCCACAAATGCGGTCCATAGGGGCTATCAACGCCCTTCCCTTTACGTATGTGTTCTGTCATGCGGCGCGATACCACATCCCGCGATGCCAACTCTTTTTTATCGGGCTCATAGTCTGGCATAAAGCGATAACCGTCTTTATCGCGCAATAAGCCACCATCACCACGGCAGCCTTCCGTGGTTAAAATGCCCACGGGCACGATAGCAGTCGGATGGAATTGTACCGCTTCCATATTGCCAAGCCTTGCCACGCCCGTTTCCAACGCGAGTGCTTGACCAATGCCTTCGCAGATAATCGCATTGGTCGACACTTCATAAATGCGGCCATATCCGCCAGTGGCAATAGTGGTGGACTTAGCCACATAGGCCCTGAGTTCACCGGTTATCAAACAGCGGGCGATCACCCCATGGCAACGCTTACCATCGTGAATAAGCGCCAGCGCTTCGATACGTTCATGGACGGGAATATCCATAGAAATCGCTTTGTTATCCATAGCGTATAATAGCGAATGACCCGTACCATCGGCCGTGTAGCAAGTGCGCCATTTTTTTGTGCCGCCAAAGTCACGGGCGTTAATCAGTCCATGGGCTTCCTGCGCCTCATGCAATGTCACTTTTTGCGCGTTCACAATCACGTCTCTTGGGCCTGCACTCACCCTTGACCAAGGCACGCCCCACGTCGCCAATTCACGCACCGCCTTGGGCGCACAGTGAGCAAACATCCGCGCCACATCTTGATCGCAGCCCCAGTCGGAACCTTTTACCGTATCTTGAAAATGCACGTCTTCATCATCGCCCATACCTTTTACGGCATTGCCTAAGCTCGCCTGCATACCGCCTTGGGCAGCAGCAGAGTGGGAGCGTTTCGCAGGAATGAGTGACAGGACTAAGGTATCGAGCCCCCGCTCTTTGGAGGCAATCGCCACTCTTAAGCCAGCGAGTCCGGCGCCTATCACTAATGAATCGGTATAAATCAGTTTCACGCCTGCTCCTTAATCGGGTCTATTATTCTTGTGCAGTTTGCTGTGTTCGACATTCTATTTATTAATAAGCTTATTCATTGATTTACTTATTCATTAATTTCTGGCGGAGTTAACTCGCATGGGGTAAAAATGCCAGCAGCGAAGCTATGCCGACGGTGACAAATAGCACGCTCACTATAGTTTTGATCTTACGTAATCGGTTGCGACTATTGAGATCCCGCGCCGCGCCCCATTTCAAGGCCACTCGGTAAATACCAATCGCCGCATGTAACTCCACCGTGAGCAGCAACGGCAGGTAAACCATCCACACACCTTGGTTCCAAATACGGTCGGCGCTCCCTAGGGGACCAATGGTTTCGGGGGCTGAGCCAATGAGCCACAAATGCACAGGCAGCAAGAGTAAAATCACCACACCGGTAATGGCTTGCCAGCGCCACAGACGCGTATCACTGTGGTTGATCACTTGCATTTGTTGCCGCAGTGCCCTTTGCTGACGCAGGCTCATGGGTAACTTTTGCAGCGCAACTAGTACATGTACTAACGCAAGAGCGGCAATGCCCATTGCAATAGCCGTCACCACCCAGGGATAACCGTGGCCATCGTCGGAAAGGAAACTCAGCTCCATAGTGCGCGCCACCCAATTCATGGCATCGCTACCCAGTAAAATCGATGACACTAAGACTAAGTGGGTCCACAGAAAGACCGCGAGGATGACGCCAGACACGCTCTGACTTAAATCCAGCCAAGCACTCCATTTTTTAATAGTTAGTTTGATCGCCATCCTCTCGCCTCACGCCGTTGACCTTATCGAGCCAATCTCATTAAGTCTTACTGCAAATTAATATCGCTCACATATCCACATGAAAACGTGAGCCAGATCAATTGAGTGTTGAATAATTAACCTAACGCTTAAATAATAGCAGTGAAACAAAATCCTGTTGCCGGCTCAAAACCTACTCAGGCACAAAGGGCTGCACAGGAATACCCAGCTCACTACCGATAAACAGATAGGACACTAGGCTCGCAGTCCCCAGACATAGCAGATAGATAATCAGCACCTTAGCGACTTTTCGTAGGCCTGAGCGTTTGGTGGTTATGCCCCACTTTACCGCGACGCGATACAGGCCAATCATGGCGTGCACAACCACAGCAGGCAGCAACAGCACATACAGCAACCAAGCATTATCGTGATACACCCGCTCAGCCGATAAATGCGGGCCAATTTCGGGATTCAAAATCATAGTGAAGAGGTGAACAGGAACGAGGAAAAATAAGATAAAGCCGGTGATCAGTTGCCAAAACCACGCATGGGTATCCTTGTGGTTGATGCTACCCATGTGCAAGCGCAGGGCGCGCCATTGCCCGAGCTGCGCCGGAAAACGCCGCAGTGCCACCGCCGCATGCACTATCACCACCAATAGCATAAACACCGAAAACACTTTAGTAACTATAGGGAAACCATGTCCTGTGCTGCTGAACATGCCACCTTCAAGCAACTGCACTACACGATAAAAAGCCTCTTTTCCCAGCAGAATGCTCGACTCAAAATGCATATGCAGCAATAAAAAGCCGCCGAGCATAATCCCAGTCGCACTCTGTAGCCTATCAGCCTTTGCTGACCAAGGATGACCTTGCGATGTACTCACCCTATTGTGAACTCGAGTTATGCTTGTCATCTTAGATTCACCTATGTCGTTTGTCGTTGGCACCTCTTGGCAAACTACACCATAGCAGCAACGCAGATCCGGCTTCAGCATCACAGATTTAAAGCGTGAGCCAACTCACCTGATTGAGTGCAACTCTTAGAAGAAGATCACAAAAAACGCACCAAACCAAACAAAGGTAAAACCAATTAACCAATATATTTCATGGTGTTATGCAAAAAATTAAAACTGACAATTCGCTTTCCAGCACCAATCAATGCGCGTTAGCTAACACCTTGTCTACGCAGACAAAAACGCTATGCCACGATAGTCAGTCGCAGAACCTTAAGCCATGGTTTACAATAGCGCGATATTTTGAACCCTTAGCTTTTGCACACTCAGCCACAGGATGCCCCCATGCCTTGGATCCAACTCCGTATAAACACCAATAGCGATGACGCTGAAACCATCAGCGACTTGCTCATGGAAGAAGGCTCAGTCTCTATCACCTTCGAAGACGGTAAAGACACCCCTATTTTTGAACCTAAACTGGGCGAAACCCCACTGTGGCGCGATACCGTTGTCGTTGCCTTATTCGATGCAGAAACCGATCTGACACCGACCATCGCCATGTTGAAAACCTTGCCTTTCCTCGGCGAAAACTTCAGCCATAAGGTCGAACAAATTGAAGATAAAGACTGGGTGCGTGAGTGGATGGATAACTTCCACCCCATTCAATTCGGCACACGTCTGTGGATCTGCCCAAGCTGGCGCGAGATCCCCGATCCAACTGCGGTCAATGTGATCTTAGATCCAGGTCTTGCCTTCGGTACTGGCACTCACCCTACGACGGCTCTGTGTTTAGAGTGGTTAGACAGCTTAGATTTAAGCAATGAAGAAGTGATCGACTTTGGCTGTGGCTCTGGCATCTTAGCCGTAGCCGCACTGAAACTGGGCGCGAAAAACGTCACAGGTATCGATATCGACTATCAAGCCATCGACGCCTCACGTGCCAACGCCGAGCGCAATGATGTCGCCGACAAGCTAGCCTTGTACTTGCCAGAAGACCAACCCGCCGATCTCAAAGCCGACGTTCTGGTCGCCAATATTCTTGCCGGCCCACTGCGTGAATTAGCGCCTTTGATCGCAGAACGCGTAAAAACCGGTGGCAAACTTGCCCTTTCCGGTCTCCTCAAAGAACAAGCCCAAGAAATCTCTGACTTTTATAGCCAATGGTTCGATATGGACGCAGCGGCTCACAAAGAAGATTGGAGCCGCTTGACAGGCAAGCGTAAATAGCGCTAAAGGGTGGCGCAACATGCGCCACCGCTGGCTTCTAACTATTCATCCTCTGACTTCTCGCCGATTAAAAGTCAAGAAAAAAAATTACATCTAGGTCATTTATTGACCTTTTCACGGCCAACAAAAAGGGCTACTATAGCGCCCCTTTGAAGAGCTAAGGTGAAACATAAAATGCAGATTGGACCCTATCAACTGAACAATCAGCTGATCGTGGCACCAATGGCAGGTGTCACCGATCAAGCTTTCCGTAATCTTTGTCTTCGTTATGGCGCAGCCCTAGCGGTTTCCGAGATGCTTTCATCCAATCCTGAAGTTTGGGATACAGATAAAAGCCGCCAGCGCATGACGCATTCTGGCGAGGAAGGCATCCGCTCAGTGCAAATTGCAGGAGCCGATCCTGATTTAATGGCGCAAGCCGCGTTGTTCAATGTTGAACAAGGCGCTCACATCATTGATATCAATATGGGTTGCCCCGCGAAAAAAGTGAATAAAAAGCTGGCTGGCTCAGCGCTGATGCAAAACCCGCCGCTGGTAAAAGAAATTTTACAAGCCGTGGTCGCCGCAGTGAATGTGCCCGTCACGTTAAAGATTCGCACCGGCTGGGAGCCAGAACACAAGAATGGTGTTCAAATCGCCCAGATTGCCCAAGATTGTGGCATCGCCTCGCTCGCCGTTCACGGTCGCACGAGACAATGTATGTACAGAGGCGACGCTGAGTACGACACGATTAAAGCAATCAAACAGAATGTCTCGATTCCTGTCGTCGCTAATGGGGATATCGACAGTCCGGAGAAAGCCCGCTTTGTGCTGGAATACACCGGTGCCGATGCCTTGATGATAGGACGGGGTGCTCAAGGACGGCCTTGGATTTTCAGAGAAATCCAGCACTACTTGGAAACGGGTAATAAGCTAGCGCCCATTGAGGTTGCCGAACAGCGTCAAGTGATGCTGGAACACCTCACCAAACTTTATGATTTGTATGGTGAATACAAGGGTATCCGCTTCGCCAGAAAACATATGGGATGGTACCTAGACCAAGAAGCTCAGCGCCAATTTAGGGCTGACTTTAATCGGCTGGAAACCGCTGCAGAACAGTATTCCCTCGTGGAATGTTATTTTGATGAATTAGTACAGAATTAATAAAGAGCAGAATAGAATGTTTGATCAGACAACTAACACAGAAGTTCACCAGCTTACCGTTGGCAAAATCGAAACCGCAAACGGCACTATCAAGCCCCAGTTATTACGTGACGCAGTAAAGCGTGCCGTAACTAACTTCTTCGCACAGTTGGACGGTCAGGAAGCACAAGAAGTTTATGAAATGGTGCTAAGCGAAGTTGAAGCGCCTCTGCTTGACATCATCATGCAACACACTCGTGGCAACCAAACCCGCGCAGCAAACATGCTAGGTATCAACCGTGGTACTCTGCGTAAAAAATTGAAAAAATACGGCATGAACTAATCCGCAAGGATTAAGCTGTTGTATTGAAAAAAGAAAAGGCCTGAAGAGATTCAGGCTTTTTTGCTTTCTGATACACAATTTTCTAATGTACACCTTTCTAATGCGCGCCCTTCTTATGCATATAGTTACACAGCCAACATAATGCTTGGTTCACGCCAACTAAGACATCATTCACCAACACTATAAGCTTGGCTGCGTTTGATGAACAAAATCAATAGACAATCCATACAGAGCTATAGCATAACCTTGACACGAGCTATCGGGTTTTAAGTTATAATGCATTTAAAAATCAGCCTGTTAATTCTAAAACTTTTTAGCCGTAGGTTTTACATTGTCATTGACTCACTCTGAACAAGATATCAAGCACAGTTGGTTTGGCCATTTCTTTATTGGCAAAGCTGATGCGGTAAAACTCAGCGCCAGTGGTATTAGCATTAATCGCACTAAAGGCGGCTTTTTTGCTCACTCTCGCAGCGCTAATAAAGTAGCAGCTGACGAACATTTTACTTGGCAGCAGCTCGACTCCCCGCCGGTTTTTACCTTAAGTCCGCTCGGATACTTGCTCGGTTTCACTGTATCTGGCAAAGCCTATCAACTGCCGTTTCTAAGCTATTTTGCGCAGCATCAATTTGGCAACGAAATCGCACTGCTTTGGGCGAATGCCAATGGGACGCGCATTGCTGAGTTAGTGGCGAAAGTGGATAAAATACTGGCACACACTTATTTACGTGAATCACGTTTAGAAATGATACAAGCCAGAGTCGCGCGCGAATATCCGCGTTGGTTCCCTTGGTGTGAAAACCTGCCCTTGGCGGCAAATCTACACACTGTGTTAGCGAGGCTTAAGCAAATCCACCGCTGGACCCGCGCCGATATAAAGCAGTTGCGTGAAGATTACATTCAGTCTCAGCTCGTTAAATTTGCTGACTATTTTGAGCATGTAGAATCTAATCCCTTAACCGAAAAACAGCGTCGAGCTTGTATTATCGATGATAACAATAACTTGTTATTGGCAGGTGCTGGCACGGGCAAAACCAGTGTGATGGTCGGGCGAGCCGGATATTTGCTGAAGAGTGGTCAAGCAAAAGCCGATGACATCTTGCTATTAGCCTATGGCCGTAAAGCAGCTGACGAGATGGATGAACGGATTAAAAACAAGCTTGGCACGGAGGATATCAAGGCGAGCACTTTCCACAGTTTAGGCTTAAAAATTATCGCCGACGTTGAGCGCGCTAAACCCAGTTTGTCCCCTTGGGCAGAGGATGACAAAGCCAAAGAGCTGTGGGTGCACAATACCCTTGAGACTTTGATTGAAAATGAGGCTTACCGTAAGCAGCTTTTCGAGTACTTCAGCCGCTTCTATTATGTTGAAAAAAGCCCATTCGAGTTCGAGGTGGAAGGTGAGTATTTTCAATACTTGAATGATAACGATATTCGCACCCTTAAAGGTGAGCGAGTCAAAAGCTTTGGTGAGCTCTACATTGCCAACTGGCTATTTAGCAATGGCATTGAATATGTTTATGAAGCTAAGTATGAGCATGATGTGCGCAGTATTGATTTTCGTCAGTATCAACCCGATTTCTATCTGCCTGAATACCAAGTTTATCTTGAATACTATGGTATTGATGAACACCAGCATACCGCCCCTTATATCGATAACCATAAGTACTTGGAATCGATGGCATGGAAACGTCAGCTACATAAACAACATGGTACTAAGTGTGTTGAACTATTTTATTACCAACATAAAAACGGGTCGTTAATCGGTAAGCTTAAGCAAGCTTTACAGGTCTTTAAAGTGCAATACGCCCCTTTACCCGATGAAGCCATACTCGCAACCCTGCATGAACTAGGCCGCGTGACTGAATTGGCAAAAATGTTTAGTCAGCTGATTGGGCTATATAAAGCAGCTTGCCTTGATGAACATGGCCTTGAGGGGGTATTTGCCCGCGCCGCCGATGCTCAGCAGACCCGTAAGGCATTCGAACTGCTTGAGCCCATAATCACGCGCTATGAGCAACATTTAGCAATAAATGGCGACATTGATTTTGAGGACATGATTGGCAAAGCGCTGACGTATCTACAACGCGGGCAATTTATTAGCCCGTGGCGTTTCATTATGGTGGATGAGTTCCAAGATATTTCAGAACCACGAGCCCGCTTAGTGCGTGCCTTGAGGGATTCCTGTGCGCCCCATTCTAAAACACAGGCGTCTTTATTTTGTGTCGGGGATGACTGGCAGGCGATTTATCGCTTTAGCGGCGCAGATGTGAGTTTAACTACGCATTTTACTCACTATTTTGGCCCAACCGCCCAAAGCGACTTAGATCTGACTTTTAGGTTTAACAGCAGTATTGGGGAAGTCGCCACCCAGTTTGTCACCCAAAATACCACACAAATGAGCAAGGATATTCGCTCCCTCACGCAGGTCGCCTCCCCCGCGGTTTCAATATTACGCCGCGGAGAAAACGAACCGCCCAGTAAAGATGAGCCAAGCCCAAATGCATTGGAACAAGCATTAACGGCGATAAGTGCAAGGATAAACGCCGGAAGTGACAAACTTAGCAGCTTACCAAGCGTCAATTTGCTGGCACGTTTTTGGTTTCAGTTACCCGATAAAACCCAAGTTAACCAACTTAAAGCTAAATATCCCAACGTGAAGATTGAGTGCCAATCTTTTCACGCTTCGAAAGGGAAAGAAGCCGATTATGTGGTGATCATGGGGATGAAGACGGGAATGCATGGCTTTCCGTCGATGAAAATTACGCCGCCGATACTGGATGCTTTTTTACCTAAAACTGAAGCGTTTGAATTTGCAGAAGAACGCCGACTATTTTATGTCGCATTAACGCGGGCAAAACACCGTGTCTATGTGATTGCCGATATGACAGATGTGAGCCCTTTCGTCACTGAACTGCTTACAAAAAACTACCCAATTGAACAAGATGAGTTCAGCACCTCTTTAGTACAAAGGTTATTTAAAGAAGTAAAATGCGTGCGTTGTAGCACGGGAACGCTTAAGCCTAGAACGGGGAATTTTAAATCCTTTTATTCTTGCTCACACTTTCCCTTGTGCGATCACAAGGAGCAAGGCTGCGAACTCTGCGCTAGCCCAATGACGCGTAACCGTTTTGCAGGCTTTAAGGCGTGTCTAAATGAGGCTTGTGGACATATATCACCGCTTTGTAACCTCTGCGGCGGCGATATGCTGTTGAAGGATGGTCAATTCGGCCCCTTTTGGGCCTGTCGCAATTACCGCGGGCAAAGCCTGCCCAGTTGTACGAATACGCTAAACAAGGCGAAGTTATCGATCCCAAGCGAGCGAGCCAAAAAGCATGTGAGCTAAATACAAAGATGCTTAACAAAAGCCTATAATAAGTCGCAACTCATTTTTTATAAGCAGGAAATTTAGAGTAAAAAGAAGAAATAAACCACGAGGAAAAAGGAGCTGAGAGCACCAATCACAACAGGATAAATGAGGTAAGCATCTTGCGCTCTGGCTGCACGAATAAAGCATAAATGAGCAAGAAAATAATTATAGATAAAAATCATAACTGAAATCATAACGCCATGACTAAAGCGTAATGTATTCATATTAAACGCAACAATAATAAGCAATAGCCAATTCAGCAGGATGAGATAAAGAAAGACCTTCTGCAGTTTATCTGAGCCGTTACGATTAAAAGATGCAGCCATTGCATATCCTATATTTTCGCCCGCAATCTAATTGCGTCGATCAAATTCTGAACTTCATCCTTGTCACGATAAATCCAGCGCGCTCCTAAGAACTTCAATCGACCTTTAATCGTGTGTTCTCGAGTGACTTCACATAAGACACGTGTTTGCTCAAGTTCAATATAGAATCTCATCCCTATCGACAGTGGTTCATTACACAGAATTCCAACGCCACTAATGCTAATGTCTTTTATGTTGGCTGTACCCATTGGCGTAATAACAAACCAACGAGTTGTCGATAAATTTACTGTCAGACCGTCGCACGCAAATGCGAGTGGCGCTCTTTTATTTCGTCTCAGGCTAAATCTTTGATGAGTTCGACGATTATCAAATTCAATAATCTGATAATCAGGGGTCGCTTCAACGTCATCCTCAGAATGTACAAACTCTTCATACAGATTCATAGTCATCCCTAACAAATGAGAGCAGGTATTAACACTAGTGAGTGATTGCTTGGTGCTTAATTTCGTTGATAGTCATGCCGTTTGGTACAGTATCGCTAGGAGCACCAATCATGCCTCTTAATAACTGCTCAGCAGAGGACGTTAATATTAAGGCCTCTATACGACGATTAGCCGCTGCAGCAGTGTCAGTCGCGATATAAGGGATCTGATCTGCCATCCCAGTAACTTGGATAACTTGGTCACGTTTAACGCCGCCACGCTCTAAAACTCTACGCGCCAAAAGTGCCCTCTCGCTAGATAATTCCCAATTGGTAAATAAATTGCCAGCGTAAGGTGTTGAATCTGTATGACCCGAAATGACCATGCTGTTGGTGACATTTTTTAAAATCGGCCCTAAAGATAAGAGCAACTCTTCAAAATAGGGTTGCATCTGCGCACTGCCTCGCGTGAACATAAATTGATTCACATTATCGTGAATTAAGATGCGTATGCCTTGAGGCACAATAGTCACGGCAATATTTTCAGCCATGCTCGAGTTTTGCACGACTCGATTCAATTCCCTAGCCAATACCGTTAACTGTGCTTGTGTATCAAATTGCCCAGGGATCAATGTGCCTTCCTCCAAACCTTCCGACTCCCCGCCTCTGGGCATTGAACTAGACGGTATGATTGGAGGTGCAATAGACATATTGCCTTCTAAATCAATAATCGAAGATGACTGACTTAACTCAAATGGATTAATTGGGCCGGTTGGATTCATATCTCCACGTAAGTACTGCACTATCATGGTTCGCTCTTTTTGATCTGCGATTTGCATGATCCACAGCACCATAAAGAGCGCCATCATAGCAAGCGTGAAATCGGCAAAAGCGACTTTCCAAGCCCCTCCGTGCCCATGATTACGCTTTCCTCGCTTTCGCCGCTTGATAATAATCGGCTCATTTTTATGGAGCATTAGCTTCTCTGCCCTTCCATCCAACGTTCTAATTCTATAAATGAAGGGCGATTTTCACTTTGAATTTGTTTCCGTCCCGCATCAATAGCCATCATTGGTGGCTTACCTTTTGAAAAGGTCACTAAAATAGCGGCGATGCACCGAAGCTGTGCCGATTTACGATCAACCAGATGCTCTAATGCTTTAGACATAGGATCGAAGAAACAATAACACGCAAAAATACCGATAAATGTACCCACTAATGCTGCAGCAACTTTGACACCAATCATAGTAATTGGCCCGTCAATATTTGACATAGTAATAATAATACCGAGAACCGCAGCTAAAATACCAAAGCCTGGCATAGCCTCGCCTACCTTACTAAAGGCTTCCGATGGCCGTAATCTATCCTCCTCTATTCGATGAATCTCTTCTTCTAAAATGTGTTCTAAGTCATGGGGAGATATCTTCCCAATAGACTGAACGCGTAAATTATCGATTAAGAACTGTAAAACATTTGGATGATTAAGTACGGCTGGATACATTAGAAAAATAGAACTTTGCTGAGGATTTTCTAAATGCTCATCGAGTACTTTTAAGCCTTGTGATTGGATCTGAGCCATTAAAGTGCCCATTAAGGGAAATAACTGAGGATATAATTCAGGATCTTCTTTTCCCTTATTAAATAACTCTTTTAACTGTTCAAACATCTCTTTTAATACTGATTGCGGGTTAGCAATAATAAGCGCCCCTATTCCCGCCCCCATAATGATCAAAATTTCAGCAGGTTGCCACAATGCAGACAAAGCGCCACCCGCCCAAACATAACCGCCAAATACAGAGGCTAAAATGATTAACAGCCCAACTAGTTTACTCATTACGATCTTCTCACTTTTAAACTTTAGCGCTGCAATATTGTTTTTAACTGTGAAATAGCTGATTTATGCAGCTGGCAAATACGCGTTTCAGTCAATCCCAATGCCAAAGCTATCTCTTTTAAATTCAGCTCATGATGATAGTAAAGCGACAGAATTAGCTGTTCTCTTTCATTTAATTTTGAAATAACTTTGATCAAGGTTTGCTTCAGCATCAATCGCTCGACATCATTGCTTCTGTCTACTGGTTGCTCCCCTCCTAATAGCAATTCGTCTAAGCTCTTCATCGACTCCGCTTGTGTTGAATATAAGCGTTCCCGATAATCTTCTGCGCTCAGCCCAAGCGCACTGGCCACTTCGAGATCGCTTGGTTCACGCCCCATCTCTCGACTCAAGCGCCTAACCACGTCATTAAGCTCATGGGCCTGCTGCCGAACAGGTCTAGGGCGCCAATCTTGACGCCTCAGCTCGTCGAGTATGGCACCGCGAATGCGTTGCCCCGCGAAGGAAATAAATCCATTATCCAACTCACCAGGATACCGACGTGATGACTCAAGCAAGGCCATCATGCCAATTTGCTCCATATCCTCGAGGGATAACATCACGCCGCAGTGACTGCGCATCTGCGACACGATACGTTTAATTAATGGCAGATATTGCCGAATAATCTGCTGTTCAGATTGGCGCTCTTCGACCGGATAGTCACAGGTTTGTTGATATGCGAGTTGGCCCGCTGTTGTCATGATAGGGCCTCTTACTGGATCACCATGCGAGTAAAGAGCACTTCATCAATATCCGACGGTAATTGATTATCAGACAGCACTTTTACCATCAATATCAGCGCCTCTGACTGTAAGCTGTCGAGCTGGTCTAAATGATTCAACTGCTCAAATGTTTTACGTGAAAACATCTTCATCATAGCGTTACGTATGAGTGGGTCAGACTCTAGCAAAACCGTTTTCATATTGGGATTACGGCTTTTTAATGACATTTCAAGCAGCATGTAATGGGGGTATTTATCCCCTGGAATCGATATAACAAACTTTTCTAATGGATAGAACTTTGCCACAGGTACAGGTTTGACTTCGGGTTCCGATGCAAAAAGCTCTGCTAGCTTCCAATCTCCACTACTTGTTCCAATCCAAAATGCACCTGCGGTCGAACTAATGAGCACAAGTAACGCTAAAATAATCTTTACTAAACGAGATTTTAAAATTGCCATTAAACGACTCCGGCACTTAAGCCAATAAATCTAATTGAGATTTTTCTCTCGCCATAACATCGACAGCATTATCCGTCGCAGCGTCAGCCGTTATTGTCGAGGAAAATAATGCCGTTTCCTGCTGGTGCTGTGACGATCCACCTTGACCAATATCGACATCAATTTGACCGCCATGATCCATTGCCAAATCCACTCTCAAACGATCTAAACCATTGAGCAATGCATCTCGAATTGCCGGATTCACTGCATGCATTTGCACCTGTAAACGATCGCCCTCTAAACGAATATTAAGCTCGATCTTGCCCAGCTCCGGCGGATCTAACCTCAATTCGGCTTTCTTAATATGTTGATCGACTTGGAAACGAAGGTGCTCTCTTAAGGGAGTGAGGATCTCTTGAGATTGCTGCGCTAAAGAAGCCATTGGAGTGAGTGATACGGGTCCCCATTGAGTGGCACTGGCAGCCTGCGAGCCCGCAACTTGCTGAGCTCCAATCGCATTAATATCTTTAGCTTCATGCCCCCTGAGCTCAGCTAACACACGCTGAAACACTGACGAGTCAGATTTCAAATGGTCAAAATTCCCAGAGAAAGGTGCCAGCGTTGAATCCTGCATAAATGCGCCGCTCATTTTCAAGGGTTCACCACTCATACTCGTAGGCTGAGTGCTACTTCCTGCAAGAGCCATAGATGAGGTCATCCCTGAGCTAAATAGGCTTCCTCTTTGATCTGTGGCTGAGAGCCCAATTAAAGATGCAGGAGTTCGACCTACCGGATCCGCTTTAACAGTTTCAGCAGGCAAAATAACAGGAACAAACGGCGCAACAGCAGTCGGTGAAACGAGACTGTTCTGAGGCGTAGCGGCTAAACCGTCTTGACTAATAGGCGCTGAGTTAACCTCAGTATTTAACAGTGACGGAGGCACTCCAGGTACAGCAGGAGCAGCAGGAGCAGCAACTGATGCAACAGGAGCAGCAACGGGTACAAAAGGCACTGAGCCAGAAAAATCACTATTAATATATTGATTTAAAAAGGTATCAGCATCACTGTCTTGAGCTTGTTCAGTACTCGCAGTCAACCGCACCTCACCTAGAGGAAGAGATTCCACAGGCAATCCTATAGGTAACGCCAACAAGGTAAATGGCTCAGATTTATCTTGATCAACTGCACTGACCACCTTAGTCGTCAAGCTGGTACTTGTGCCCACTGGACGAATTGAAAGAAGATCAGAGATCATCCACAGCTCCACTCACTTGAGTTAATTGATAGGCGGCTAAACCTGGTTGTTGCAACTTAAATCGGCCCATTTCAACGGCTAATTCATCACGAGCCAAGATTAATTCTTGGAGCACTTGAGAATGAACCCGCTTTAATTCCGCACGGGCAGTTTTCTGTTCAATATCATGAGCCTTACCTGCCTGTTGCAGCGCCTTAATCAAAGCGATATTCACTTTTCGGACATTTTCCCAATCCCGGGCATCTGCATATTGGCGTAGAGCACTCGCAAAACGCGCCCATTGCTTAATTGAGATTTGCCCATCCTTCTCTGACATTGGTAATCACCTGAGTAATTGGAACCAGAGCTTCTGCACTGTTTTCGACACTGGCACTGACAAGCTGACGGCTACAGAAGTCATAGAGACGATGTAAACTCACGGCAACTTCACCACCATTTTCAAGGTCAAGCATAGAGTCCAAGCCGTGCACTATATTAAGGCACTTGTGGATACTCATGCCTTTCGCCTCATACCTTTGGTATTCCATATGGCCAGCGGTCCGCTCTAGTTCTTCCAATAAACCATCAAGTAGCATACGCACCATATCATGGGTTGTGGCTGCCGCTACTTGTGCGTCTAACGCGGTTTGCTTGTAGGCATTAAATGGATCGTACTCGTTTAACATTGGTTATAATTTCCTAGCTAAATAGCCCACTTGCAGCGCTAAATTGATTAATCGTCGCTTCCATTGCAGTAAATTGCGTTAAATAAATCTGATACTTTTGATTCATTTGATAATCATGACGTGCCATGCTGTCATTCACGCTTTTGATCTGTTTATTAATCGCTTCCTGCTTTTGATCGATATAACCATTAAACTGTGTAAATGGTTTTAGGGTATTTTCGATGCTTTTGACATAGCTATCAGGGCCAGTAAACATGGCTTGTACTTTTTCTGGATCACTTTTAAAGCTATCGGTCAGCTTAGCATCATCAATTTTTAGCTTTCCGTCTCGACCAATCTCAATCCCAATATCAGACAAACGCATACCATTGGCGGCGGTTACAAATACAGAATCACGTAATTTAGACTGGAGTAGGCGAATAGAAGTATCCCCCTTCAACACACCAATTTGTGCTTCACTCACAGCGGTAGTTTTGTCTTCTTTATCTTTATCCGAAGAGCTTGAGTCAGAGGTTTTAACGCCCATTGAACGGGTTAATTGATTAATTTGCGTCATTATAGAATTAAATGAATCGACAAAATCCTTAACCGCTTTCTTGTTCGCTTCAAAATCGTCTGTTACTTTAATCATGCTGCTTTCACCAGCCGCATGCACCTTGACTAATTCAAGGCTGACACCATCAACAACATTCTCTAGATAGTTACTACTGCTGGTAATATCGATACCGTTTAATGTGAGTTCCGCATCTTGTGCTGCACGACGTTCTGTCATGCCCCAATCAGCGCCATTAAACTCCACCTTCACTTGATTCGCGACACCCGATTCCTTTGAAGACAGCATAAATTCGATTTGGTTACCTGTGCGTACTAATGACGCCTGTACCCCTGGATTGCCCACTTGTTTATTGATCACATCGCGTAACTGAGACACAGAAATAGGCGCACCGCCATTAACCGTTGCCAAATCAATTTCCATGCGCTTAGTCGGATCGCTACCGACTTGAATGCTTATTACGCCTGACGCGGGTAACAGTTCGTTTTCAGATGTATAGGTCTTAGTAAGCTGATGCGCTTGCGCAAGTTTATGCACACTCAAATCATAATTGCCCTTTGGCGCATCAGATTTAACTGTCGCGGTCGCATTCTCGCCCGTAACTGTAGCAATTTTCCCTTTCGCCGCATCACCACCGATTTCACTGAGCTTAGTGGCCATTTTCTTCATATTATTTTCAAGCAACGTATAGGCATCTAACTGTGTTTTACTGGCAGTTAGCTTGCCTTTGTAAAGTGTATCTTTACCTGCGCGGTCTGCGCCAATCAGTTGCTGAGCAAATTGTGCTGCATTCATACCTGAAATCATGACTACCTCCACTCGTTCTAGAGCAAAACGCATGCCAAAAACAAGCTGCTGTTTTTAAAGATATTTAAATAATTAACTGGCCCGAACACAGCTAAAAACTTCCGCATAAACACTTAAACAGGAAAACTATCTTCCACTTTGTGTTATCGAAAATTCCCCACTAAAATATGAACCTTATAGGTTTCAATCTCGGGTTTAGCGACTACCGACCAATACATAAACCGTGGCTAAAATAAAAATGCCAGTCAGCGCAACTAACTGGCATTTTAGCTGTGACCAATGACATCACTTACCCAATAACATTAACGCAATAGACCCATCACTAAGCCAGTATTTTGGTTAGCTGAAGAAAGTACTGTTGTACCCGCCTGAACTAATAATTGGTTGCGCGTCATATTGGCAGATTCAACCGCGAAATCGGCATCCATAATACGGCCGGCAGCGGCTTTGGTATTTTCAGTTACGCTGGCAAGGTTAGCCGCAGTATGGCCAAGACGGTTAATGTTGGCGCCTAAGGTTGAACGTTTAGTGCCAACTGCAGAAATAAAATCATCCACTAACTTAATTGCATCATTCGGGGTGCCTTCTAAATCGCCAGCTTTAAGAGCCGTAATGTCTGCCGTAAGCGCTGTAAGTTTAACGTTCAGAATTTCATCTTTACCTGCACCGATCTGGAAAGTTACATCTGTAAGCTTGGTAAAAAGGTCATTACCTGCATAAGTCGTTTTGGTAGCAATACGCTCGATCTCATCATTTAGCTCTTTAAACTCATCATTCAATGCTTTCAAATCATCAGTTGAGTTAACACCGTTTGATGCTTGAGTAGCCAATTCTTTCTGGCGATTGGCAATGGTCGTTAATTCTTCTAACGCACCATCAGCGGTTTGCAGCATAGAGGTCGCATCAGAAATATTGCGTGATGCTGTTTCCATACCTTTTACGTTAGCGCTCATGCGGTTTGCAATTTGCAACCCCGCAGCATCATCAGATGCGCTATTGATACGTAAACCCGTAGACAAACGCTCCATAGCATTAGTCAATAAGTTATTGCTTTTGTTAACAGCACCTTGAGCAACAATTGAAGCGTAATTAGTATGAACACCTAACATATCAGTTCTCCTGAAAAATAACGGTTATCTTGGCGATGCCTGAATCTCAGCATCGATCCATAACTAATTAAGGCGACAGCAACAGCACACAACTAAAACTTATTTAAAAATAGATGGGATCACCTCTATAAAAACAGACTGAAATGGCATGCTCAAAACGCCATAAAAAATGCCAGCAAGCTAAGCTCACTGGCATTAAAACTAACACTGACTAATTTAATAAAATTAGCGCAGTAACCCCATGACTAAACCTGTATTTTGGTTAGCTGAAGACAGTACTGTTGTACCCGCTTGAACTAATAATTGGTTACGGGTCATATTGGCAGATTCAACCGCGAAATCGGCATCCATAATACGGCCTGCAGCGGCTTTGGTATTTTCAGTTACGCTGGCAAGGTTAGCCGCAGTATGGCCAAGACGGTTAATGTTGGCGCCTAGTGTAGAACGTTCTGTACCCACTTTGGCTAAGAAAGTATCAACAGCGGTAATTGCAGCAGTAGCACCAGTGGTTAAGTCACCTGTTACAGTTGTTGAAATAGCGCCTAACTTCACATTCAGTGTTTCTGCTATTCCAGCACCAATCTGGAAGTCAACACCTTTAATAAGTACGCCATCAGTCGCATCTTTAAACAGGTTATTACCCGCATAGGTTGTGTTTTCAACAATGCGTGTAATTTCATCGTTTAACTGTACAAATTCATCATTCAGCGCAGTTAAATCATCAGCAGAATTCACACCGTTCGCCGCTTGAGTGGCCAATTCTTTTTGGCGGTTAGCAATGGTCGTTAATTCTTCTAATGCACCATCGGCGGTTTGCAGCATAGAGGTTGCATCAGAAATATTGCGTGAAGCCGTTTCCATGCCTTTTACGTTAGCACTCATGCGGTTAGCAATTTGCAAACCCGCAGCATCATCAGATGCGCTATTGATACGTAAACCCGTCGACAAACGCTCCATGGCGTTAGTTAGTAAGTTATTGCTTTTGTTAACAGCACCTTGTGCAACGATTGAAGCGTAATTAGTGTGAACACCTAACATATCAGTTCTCCTGAAAAATAACGGTTATCTTGGCGATGCCTGAATCTCAGCATCGCTCCATAACTAACTAAGGCGACAGCAACAGCACACAACTAAAATCGATTTTAAAATGAGTGCATTAGCACTGTAAAAATCAGACTGAAATGGCATGCACCAAACACCATAAAAAATGCCAGTAAGCTAAGCTCACTGGCATTAAAACTAAACTGACTGGCTTAACTGTAATTAGCGCAGTAGACCCATGACTAAGCCTGTATTTTGGTTAGCTGAAGACAGTACCGTTGTACCCGCCTGAACTAATAATTGGTTGCGCGTCATATTAGCTGATTCAACCGCGAAATCGGCATCCATAATACGGCCGGCAGCGGCTTTGGTATTTTCAGTTACGCTGGCAAGGTTAGCCGCAGTATGGCCAAGACGGTTAATGTTGGCACCTAAGGTTGAACGGGCAGTACCAACTTTAGATAAGAAAGTATCTACAGCACCAATAGCGGTATTTGCTGCAGTAGTTAAGTCACCGGTAACAGTTTTATCAATCGCGGCTAATTTAACATCCATTGTTTCTGATGTCCCAGCACCAATTTGAAATTTAACTCCAGTACCCTTTACTAGCACACCATCTGTAGCTTCAAATAGTTTATTACCCGCATACGTTGTATTGTCAATAATACGGGTGATTTCTGAGTTCAACTCTTTAAACTCATCATTCAATGCTTTCAAATCATCAGTTGAGTTAACACCGTTAGATGCTTGAGTAGCCAATTCTTTCTGGCGATTAGCAATGGTCGTTAATTCTTCTAACGCACCATCTGCGGTTTGCAGCATAGAGGTTGCATCAGAAATATTGCGTGAAGCCGTTTCCATGCCTTTTACGTTAGCACTCATGCGGTTAGCAATTTGCAAACCCGCAGCATCATCAGATGCGCTATTGATACGTAAACCCGTCGATAAACGCTCCATGGCGTTAGTTAGTAGGTTATTGCTTTTGTTAACAGCACCTTGTGCAACAATTGAAGCGTAATTAGTATGAACACCTAACATATGTAGTTCTCCAGAAAATAACGAGCATTTGGGGTAGACCTGAACTCAGGGATAACTAACTAAGGCGACAGTAAAAACAAATAACTAAAACCTATGTTCAAAAACACCTGCATTTACAATAAAAATCAGGATTAGATGAAATACACCAAACACCATTAAAAATGCCAGCAAGCTGGCATTAAAACTAACACTGACTAGCGGACTAATTAATTGTAATTAGCGCAGTAGACCCATCACTAAACCCGTATTTTGGTTAGCTGAAGACAGAACCGTTGTACCCGCTTGAACTAATAATTGGTTGCGCGTCATATTGGCAGATTCAACCGCAAAATCGGCATCCATAATACGACCTGCTGCGGCTTTAGTGTTTTCAGTCACACTGGCGAGGTTAGCCGCAGTATGGCCAAGACGATTAATGTTGGCACCTAAGGTAGAGCGGGCCGTGCCCACTTCTTTAATATAAGTATCAACGGCTGTTATTGCCGTTGTCGCATTCGCCCCTGAAGTTAAATCACCACCAACATCCGTAGGTTTTGCAATTAAAACATCTAAGGTTTCAGTAGTACCAGCACCAATTTGGAATTTAACACCAGTTCCAGTACTTAATGTGGCGAATAAATCATTACCCGCATAGGTAGTCTTGCCCATGATACGAGTTGACTCTTTAATCAACGCTTGAAACTCATCATCCAATGCTTTCAAATCAGCTGTCGAGTTCACACCGTTGGCGGCTTGGGTTGCCAATTCTTTCTGGCGGTTGGCAATAGTCGTCAACTCTTCTAACGCGCCATCAGCAGTTTGTAGCATAGAGGTCGCATCAGAAATATTACGTGAAGCTGTTTCCATACCTTTCACGTTAGCGCTCATGCGGTTAGCAATTTGCAGACCCGCTGCATCATCAGATGCGCTATTGATACGTAAACCAGTAGACAAACGCTCCATAGCATTAGTCAATAGGTTATTACTTTTGTTAACAGCACCTTGTGCAACAATTGAAGCGTAATTAGTATGAACACCTAACATATGTAGTTCTCCAGAAAATAACGAGCATTTGGGGTAGACCTGAACTCAGGGATAACTAACTAAGGCGACAGCAACAGCACACAACTAAAATCGATATTTAAAAATAGAGCGCATTGGTACTGTAAAAATCAGACTTAAATGGCATGCGCCAAACACCATAAAAAATGCCAGCAAGCTAAGCTCACTGGCATTGAAAAGAAAACTAACTGGCTTAACTAGAATTAGCGCAGTAACCCCATGACTAAACCCGTATTTTGGTTAGCAGAAGACAGAACCGTTGTACCCGCTTGAACTAATAATTGGTTGCGCGTCATATTGGCAGATTCAACCGCAAAATCGGCATCCATAATACGGCCAGCAGCGGCTTTAGTATTTTCAGTCACGCTAGCTAAGTTAGCTGAGGTATGACCAAGACGGTTAATGTTAGCACCTAAGGTAGAACGGGCAGTACCTACTGCCTTAATATACGCATCAACATCGGTTATTGCTTGAGTTGATTTAGCCGTATCTTTTAAATCGCCAGCAACTGCAGTAGGCTTAGCACTGGTTACAGTTAACGTTTCTGTAGTGCCTGCACCAATTTGAAACTGGACTCCCCCCTCCAACTTAGTAAATAAATCATTACCTGCATAAGTTGTATTGGTCATGATACGAGCCGACTCTTTAATCAACTCTTGGAATTCAGCATCAAGTGCTAACCTATCAGCATCAGAGTTCACACCGTTCGCCGCTTGGGTCGCCAATTCTTTCTGACGGTTGGCAATAATAGTTAATTCTTCTAATGCACCGTCAGCAGTTTGCAGCATAGAGGTCGCATCAGAAATATTGCGTGAAGCTGTTTCCATACCTTTTACGTTAGCGCTCATGCGGTTAGCAATTTGCAGACCCGCAGCATCATCAGATGCGCTGTTGATACGTAAACCCGTCGACAAACGCTCCATGGCATTAGTTAATAGATTATTACTTTTATTTACAGCACCCTGCGCAACGATTGAAGCGTAATTAGTATGAACACCTAACATAGTAGTTCTCCAGAAAATAACGATTTTTTTGGTTAGGCCTGAATCCAGGCATAACTCATTAAAGCGACATAAATAACGCATCACTAAAACGCTATCGGTTATTTTTATGATCTAAATTAGGTGAGGTTCAAAAACTAGATTAACAGTGCACTAACCTGCTCACGGTTAGTATTTCCCTGCGCCATCAATGAAGTCACTTGATAGGCAAAAGGATGAGGTTGCATAAATTTATGCAAATGCTGTAATTCAATTTTAGGCTGACTCGAGGCAGTTAATTGCTTAGCCTTCACGAGCAGTAAGCGGTGTGATGCTTTGATGTCATCAATTTGCACTGTGACTTTTTTTTCAACTTTTATCACTTTTGCTAACGTCATTTTCAGCTTTTCAACTTCGGAAAAATTCCATTCACGGGGATCCTGCCAACTAAACTTCTCTTCTAGTTGTATATTTCTCGGCTCTCCCGCAGGCAATCTCTGCCCTTCGCCAACCATTAAAATCCCACCACTGAGCCTCATCCAAGTCTCATGCGGTGCTGTAAACACAGTGTCATTGTTCGATAAGCGGTCAATACTCATCCCAATCGAAGCTAAAACAGGCTCTATGATATCCTGTAGCTCTAAGCGATTTTTATTCGCCGGCAAGAACAAATGCAATGTTTGCTTTTCAGTAAAAAGCGTAATCCGCTCATCGCGGTTCTTAGGTGAGGTGAGATCAACTCGTCGGAACTTAAAAAAATGTAATGCCGCAGGCTGGGATGCTGAAATCAAATTCAAATGATGATCGAGTAAGCGTTTACCTTGGTAATGAGGCTTAATCTCGATTAATTGCCTACGACATTCTTCTGCTTTATGTAATGCGTCTTCAACAACCGAACTTTTACTGAACAAGCACGTTTGCAACTGTTTGTTTAATTGACCCAGAATACTTTTAGCTGAGCTCAAGCTCTGTAACACCACTTGCGATGCACTAATATTATGTTGCTCTTGAGTCACCTTGGCCCAACGTCCATAAGCTTCCAATCTATGCTTAGGTATGGGCCTCGCTTTCGGTGCACTGCGGGGTGCACCTGATATCGGAGCAACATAATGGGAAGTTACCGTCTGACTTTGACGTAACTGACTAAGTGACTCACCTATCCCTTTGATCATTTAACTCATTACCTACATATGATTGAAAAGGGACAGTTGGCTTATCTGTACAAAAGTTTGCTGGGTAATTTTTAATGCGGTTAATTTAACATTGAACTCGGCAGTGGCAGCGGCATAATCGAGCTCTTGCGTTTCACCTATCACTTGCTTACTAAACAACACCATCTCTTCATGGGAGCTTTTGACTAACGCGAGATTATTTTGCTTGCCACCAAAATCGGTAATCGCCGCACCTATGCTATCTAAGGTTTCGTTTAACGCTGTTTGTATTCCGCTAGCAGCCGCACTGAAAGCGGCATCGCTTGGTGATAAGCTTGGGTCCTTTAATACGTTAATATAGTCCATTGCTTGATTTAAAATATCTTGGCCAGCATTGGAGAATAAAACCTTTTCGGCGGTGACATTAGCCGTAGTCCATGACGAGTTAGAGGTTTGCACCGTTCTTTCGCTAGCATCACCTTGGTAGACGTATCGCCCAGCAGTATCCTTAACTACCGCAGCTTTCTCAATCGCGTTACCCGAAAACAGGTAATTACCCGACTCATCGGTGGCGTTAATATTATCCACTAATCCCTTTAAGAGTTCTTCCATTTCAGAAGCATAGGATGCTCTATCCTCTTTCGAGAGATTCGAGCTATTAGTGGCGATACTGATTTCCTTCATCCGCTGCTGCGTCTCAACCATGCTAGATAAATAGGTTTCAGCGCGGCTCATGCTGGTACTTAAGGAATCAATATTTTTAACGTATTGCTGCACTAACGCGAGATCGCGCTGATTATCCATCACGCGAACGACACCAATTGGATCATCTGAAGGCGATAGTATTGAAACACCTTTAGAGAGCATTTGATTCAAACGTGCCACATCATACGTCGTGTTCTGCAAACTGTTTAAATTATTAGTGTATAAATTTTGCATTGTTACACGCATGAATAAAGTCCTTAAAAGCTACTGAGCATGGTTTGAAACAGTTGATCTGCGGTGGAAATCACCTTCGCATTTGCCATATATGACTGCTGATAGATGATCAAATTGATCCCTTCTTCGTCGGGATTCACACCACTGGTACTCGCCCATTGTGACTGCGCATCTTTCTGTAAATCAACACTGGTTTTAGCAAATGAAATCGCTTGGCGAGAAGCTGAACCTAACTGGCCGACCTTGCTAGAGAAGGATTCCGCTAAGCTTGTATTACTGCCAAGACTAGTAAAACTCAGCTCTTTATTCGCTAGCTGCACTAAGGCTTTTAAATTTGTGTTATCGCCTTGGGTACCATCTTTACCAAAGGCAAGTTTATCAGGCGTAAAGCCAGCCGTTAGAGATAAGCTTCCCCCTGGGTTATTGGCTTGATAAGTAAATAAATCCTGTGAAGGTGTCACACCATTTAAGTCAGTGCCCGAAGCAAGAATAGAATTAAACTCGGTCGCTAACATTACCGCTAATTCATCTATGTACTCTTGCGAGTCCGCGAGCTGAACATCACGGTAAGTAAGCAAGGCACCTAAACTGCCACCAGCGGTTTCATCAACATTAAACTGGCTGGAACCAAACTGGATAGTCACCAGATCATTTTTAGGATTGGCAGGATCGGGAGCGCTCGCTAATTTAGCCGCCGTATTTCCAGTCAATAATGGCTCACCTCGGGCCAGCGAGATATTGACCATGCCTTGGCTATCTTCAACCACCCGAATATCTAAAATCGCCGCTAAGTCATCAATCGCAGCATCTCGACTATCTTGCAGTGCAGGCGGAATCGTTCCTGTCACACTCGCCGCCTGAATGTCACGGTTAAAACTGGCGATAATATTAAGTTGTGAGTTGATCTCTTTAACGGATGAACCAAGCTGCCCATTGATCTGATTACGTTGCGAATCAATATTGTCGTTGATTGCATTCACTCTTTGGGCAACGGCCTTAGCCTCATTAAGTACACCTTGTCGGTAGGCGATGAGATTAGGCTGTTCCATTGATGAATTTAGGGCGGCAAATAATTGATCTAGGCCTTTGGAGACATTGTTCCCTTCGGCACCAAATACTTGTTCAGCCTGACGCAAATAGCTGCTTTGTACTTTAGAAAAGCCAACTGCACTCGTGGTTTGCCATAACTGCGCGACTTCGTACTGATCAGAGATCCGCCTTACACCATCCACAAAAACGCCTGCGCCGGAGCCATAAGCACCGCCGCCAACCGAACTTAACATCACCTGCTGACGTGAATAGCCTGCAACCATAGCATTAGCAACGTTATTTGAAGTTGCATTCAATGCCGCCATGCTTGCCAATAAGCCAGACTTACCAATGTTCAACTTGCTCATTTAAAATCCTTCACAACGGGCCGCATAATAAGTGCAGGCTGCATCGCTGTTGTTGTCATCTGTTGAGGATCAAAGGCGACCGGATCTTTCTCGGACTGAAATGAACGTGATAGCTGCTTAGTCATCACTTCAGCTAAACCCATACCATTAACTTGGCTTAAACGACTCGCCAATTCCGCATCATGTAAATCTTGATAAATACCATTATTACTTTTAGTGGTTAAAGGATTGTCTTCATCGGCCATAGCGTCAGTAGCTGAGCGCATTTGTTTAAGTACCGTTTGCAGGAACTGCGCCTCAAACTGCTGGCTGACTAATTTCAGTGCACCTTGCTCGCCATTCGCCTTGATCAAATCATCGGCATTGAGCTTATTTAAATAACCGCCCGTATTTTCAACTTTCATTAGATCACCACCAAATCAGCTTCTAAGGAACCGGCTTCTGACAAGGCTTCAAGAATTGCCATCAAGTCCATTGGGGTCGCACCTAAACTATTAACCGCACGGACGATTTCTTCTATTGATGTTCCCTCTGGCCAAACGAACATACGTTTGTTACCTTGCTCAACCAATACCTGACTATCATTTGTCACCACGGTTTCGCCAGCGGCATTACCAAGATAAGCCCCATTGGGTTGACTCACGTTTTCACGTTCAACAATAGTGACGGTCAGATTGCCATGACTCACCGCAGCCTTACGGACAACAACATCGCCCCCTAATACCACAGTGCCAGTTCGGCTATTGAACACAATTCGAGGTGAACGTCGGCCTTGGTCAATCTTAAGTTCTTCAAGCATTGACATGAAAGTCACACGCTCTCGATTCGATTTAGGCGCATGTACCAAGACCTTGGCATGATCCTGCGCACGCGCAATATCGGGGCCAAATAGTTCATTAACAGCCCGTTCAATATTGCGGGCAGTTTTAAAGTTGGGATCCTTAAGATTTAAAATGATGTCTTCATTATCACTAAAGTTACTTTTGATGGATGCCTCAAGTAAGGCGCCATTGGGAATGGTGCCAACGGTAGGTACATTGACTGTCACCGAGGAGCCATTTCGACCCGCAGCAGAAATCCCACCAACAACCAAGTTACCCTGTGCAACCGCGTAAACTTCACCATCGACAGCTCTAAGCGGTGTCATTAACAAAGTGCCGCCCTGCAGACTCTTTGCATCACCGAGGGACGAAACCGTTACATCTAAAGATTGGCCTGGGCTGGCTAAGGACGTAATCGTCGCATGCACAGCAACGGCGGCGACGTTCTTTAATTTGGGATCGGTTTTATCATCAATTTGCACGCCAAACTGTTTGAGCATGTTGACGACGGACTGGCTGGTAAATTTGACTTGAGAGCGATCGCCCGTCCCATTTAAGCCGACGACTAAACCATAACCCACGAGTTGGTTATCACGTAGACCTTGTACATCAACAACATCCATCAAGTAGCGGCTTTGCTCTTCTGCTTGCAGCGTACCAGTAGTCAAAAGTAGCAATAATAAACAACGTAGCATCAAAACATCCTTGGCTAAAGCGGGAACCATGGGCTATTGAAATAGCGAGAAGCCCATCCCATAGCATTACTGTCGGCAATGGCACCTTGACCACCATAAATAATTCTGGCGTCGGCAATACGTTGCGACGATATCGTATTGTTATTACCTATATCGTCTGTACGTATGATGCCAAGTAAGCGCAAATACTCATCGCCCTGATTCAAGCGCAGCCATTTTTCACCGCGGATCAACAAGGTTCCATTAGGTAAAACCTTAGAGACGGTTACAGTGATTGAACCTGATAGCTGGTTTTGCTGCGTACTCGACCCTGCACCATTAAACCCTCTCGAAAAAGAGGTTTTACCGTCAGCATTGGCACTTTGGGAACCGATATTCCCCGTCAGCCCCATGCCCATATCTTGTTCTTTGTTGGTCTTGGTATCCGCTTTCTTGCTCGAATAGGTTTTTTCATCTAATGCGACGGTTAAAATATCGCCCTCACGGAAAGCACGTTTATCCTTAAAAAGAGTCAACATGAAACCGGGACGATAAAGACTGCCATCCTTTGCATCCGGCAGGCTGTAGTCAATCTCAGGCGGTGCCCATTCTTTAGTTCCAGGTTTCGTTTCCTTATCTGGAATATGCGACATACAACCCGATAGCAGTGCAAAACATAAAAACCATAACCAACGCATGACTGCCTCTCTAAACCGATTGATTGAGGAACTTGAGCATATCGTCAGAAGCTGACACAACCTTGGCATTCATCTCATATGCTCTCTGCGTGGAAATCATTTCGACCATTTCTTCCACCACGTTGACGTTTGCGCCCTCTAGCGCACCCTGTCTTAAAGCACCTAAAGCTTGATCGCCCGCCACACCTTCAACCGCCACTCCCGATGCAGCCGTTTCACGGTAAAGGTTGTCACCACGAGCTTCTAACCCTGCTGGATTAGTAAAGTTAACGAGCGTGATTTGACCTAAATCTTGAGGTTCGGCTTCACCCGCCATTTGTGCTGTAACTACACCGTCGTTGGCAATAGTAACGGTTAGTGCGTCTTCGGGGATCACTATGTTTGGCACTAAAGGTAAACCTTGCGAAGTGACCATCATGCCTTCGCTACTGCGATAAAACTGACCGTCACGGGTATACGCAAGATCGCCATTTGGCTCTTCTACTTGAAAAAAACCATGACCTTCAATCGCTAAATCCAATTGCTGACTGGTATTTTGCATATCCCCAGTAGTGAATATTTTTTGAGTACCAACAACTCTTGTACCTGCACCTAACTGTAAGCCCGATGGCAAATTATTGAGTGCATCAACCTGACCGCCTGGCTGACGTTGGACCTGATAGAACAGATCATTAAACGCGACACGGTCGCGCTTAAAACCTGTGGTATTCACGTTTGCCAAGTTGTTGGCAATTGCGGTCATTTTCGTATCTTGTGCTGTTAGGCCGGTTTTACTTACCCATAACGCTGATTGCATACCACTAATCCTTAAACATTGCCCAGCAGACGATTACCAGCCTCGGCCAGCTTTTCTGCACTTTTCATTAACTTAACTTGAATCTCAAATTGACGACTCAAATCCATAGATGCAATCAGCTCTGACACGGCCTGCACGTTACTCGACTCAAGGAAGCCACTATCGACTAATACGCCTTCATCTTGTGGCACTGCTTGGCCATCACGACGATAGAGCAATCCATCTTGTCCTTTTTGCATTAAGGCAAAGTCTGGATTCACTAGCTTTAATCGACCCACTTCCTCAATGATCCCGCCTTCTGCAGGTAAGACACTGACTGTACCGTCTTCGCCCACAAACACATCTTTATACTCAGGTAACGCTATTGGGCCATCAATGCCTAATACTGGCCGACCATCAATAGTCAGTTGCCCCTCGGCATTGGTCTCGATTGCACCTGAACGGGTATAAGCTTCTGCACCGTCAACAGCCACACTGAACAAGCCACGATCGCGGATCGCTAAATCCAATGAACGGCCAGTAGGATTGATCACCCCACTTTGTTGACTAAAACCACTGCTTTCAGTCTGTGCCATGACTCTTGTATTCAAACTATTGCCTTGGGCAGCTAAAGGCACGGCATTCACGCGCTCAAGATCGGCTTTAAACCCTGCGGTTTCAGCATTAGCCAAGTTATTCGCGCGAATACTTTGCGCCTCAAGAATACGAACTGCACCACTGGCAGCGGTATAAAGCATCTTCTCCATGTCAGTGCCTCTTCTTAAATGGCATTAAGTAATGCTTGCTGCATAGTCGAGTTCACATCGAGAACTTTGGCGTTGGACTGATAGTTACGCTGTGCCGACATGAGGTTAACCATTTCAGCAGTGGTATCCACATTCGAGCCTTCTAAATACCCACCCGTTACCGTACCCATGGTGCCTGTCGAGGGTGAGCCAATAATTGCTTGCCCTGCGGTATTTGTAGCAACCCAAGCATTGTTACTCACGGCTGACAAACCGTTAGGATTACTGAAGTTTGCGAGGACGACCTGCCCCTGTAATTGATCTTGGCCGTTGGTATAAGTGCCATACAACATGCCATTGTCATCTAGACGCACACCTTTTAATTCACCCGAGGTGTAACCGTCTTGAGATAAGCTGGAGTTGTTGTATTTGGCAGCATATTGAGTACTTTTATCGAAGTTGATATCAAATTTGAGCGGTGATGCTCCATTACTCAATGTAAGATCAAAGGTATCTTTTGTCGTGGTTGGATCTAAAATCCCTTTCGAATCAAATTTTAATGTTGTTTGGTCTGGCAGCAAAGTCCCATCCAGAGTGTAATTAACCGTCCACTCATTCGGCGCTGTTTTCACATAATATTGCGTAACAACATGCTCAGTTCCTAGGGAATCGTAAACACTAGTGGTTCCAATTGAGTGATAGCTATCGATATTTTTAGGATTAAAAGTGTTGTATTTAGCGGCATAATGAGTGCTTTTATCAAAATTGATATCAAATTTGAGGTTTGATGCACCATTAGTCATAACAATATCAAAAGGTTGTTTTGTCGTCGTCGGATCTAAAACGCCATTTGAATCAAATTTTAATGTTGTTTGGTCTGGCAGAAGAGTCCCATCAAGAGTGTAATGAACTGTCACTTCATTCTGCGCTGTTTTTACATAATACTGATTCACCACATGCGCATTACCCAAAGAATCGTTAACGGTGGAGGTTTCAATTGCTTGATAACTATCATTATTTGTAGGATCGAATGGCACGACTGAAGTAGGTGAAATAACATCAACTCGTGCATCAAGATTTGAAACCATACGCACTTCAGTTGTGGCTTTCGCCGCCAAAGATGCGGTTTGTACCTGTAAATCACCTACATTACCGGTTTGCAATCTTCCCGTCGCATTGACAGAATACCCCTGTAAACGACTCCCCACAGGGTCGGTAATAAACCCTTGACTATCCTTATGGAACATCCCGGCTCTGGCATACATAGCACCGCCATCGTTTCCCTTGAGCACAAAAAAGCCTTCGCCTTGGATCCCCATATCAAGTTGGCGACCGGTATAAGTTAAGCTGCCACCTTTAGAGAAGTTTTGGCTCGTTGACATCACGCCAACGCCACCCGCCTGACCACCATTATAAATAGATGCGAATTCACTACGGCCACCACGAAAACCACTCGTAGAGGCATTAGCAATATTGTTACTGATGGTATTGAGGTCTTGGGTTGTCGCCTGTAAACCACTTAAAGCTATGTTAAATGACATCTTAATATCCTATAAAAATAATTTACGAAACTTCAGAAATATTGAGCACAGACACGACACCGACACCATGGCCCATTTCAGCCATCATCATGCCGGATGCACTAGAGAAATGAACTCTCTCAATCGGTGCCTTAATATACGTTGGTGCGACTAAACTATTTTCACCTAGTGTCGCCTTAGCTTTGATTTCATATTGGCCAGCAGATAATCCCAACTCAGCAGGATCGATAGAGAAGCGAACATCACCAACATCCTGAGCACCGAGTTGAATAGTGCTAACGACCTGACCTTGTGCATCGATAATTTCAAGATCTAAGCCTTCAGCGGCATTTTCTAAATACACTTTGCCTTCAACCGCTTCACCATCGAGTTGAAACTCAGACGCCGGCACCATGGCATTCTTACCAATTAAAGATGCCGACTGCACTATGCCCAAATTTTCCATCATGACCATTTGGTTTGACTGATTCTTCCGCATACCCTCTAAGCTTTCGACCTGCGAAAACTGCGCTAATTGAGAGATATACTCAGCACTGTTAAGCGGTTTGGTGGGATCTTGGTTCTTGATTTGCGCGATCATTAAGGTCATGAATTCATTTTTTAATGATGCAGCATCATTCCCAGGTGCCGCTAATGCACCTGCAGGATTCTGAACTGAGTTGTTACCAGAGCGAGCCAATTCCATTGCTATTTATTCCCTAGTTGCAATAAACCTTGCTGCATAGAGCGCGCACGATTCATGATTTCAACACTGGTTTCAAATGAACGACTTGCCGCCATCATGTCGGCCATTTCTTCAATCGTGTTCACGTTGGAGTAGGCGACATATCCTTGTTCATTGGCAAAGGGATGATTAGGCTCATAGCGCATATCTAATGGTGCATCCGCCTGCACTATATCGCTCACCTCAATCGAGGCACCGATTGCGCCTTGTTGAGTTGAATCATAAATAGTCGCAAATACAGGCTTTAAGGCTCGATAGGCCGACTCAGGGTTTTCGGCGGCTGTACCTGCGTTAGCAAGATTACTCGCAACCGTATTCAAACGTATGGTTTGGGCATTCATGCCAGCACCAGCAATTTGATAAATATCACCAAATGACATATAGGCTCCTAACGACCTTCAATGGCAGACTTTAAACCTGCTATTTTCATGTTTAAAAATGTCAAACTCGTTTGATAATCCATCGCATTCTGTGAATATCTCGCCTGTTCCTTACCGAGTTCAACGGTATTATCATCGGCAGAGTTTTGGTAAGGCATGCGATAAGCGAGGCTGTACTCTTGATTCATCTGCATACCCGCTTCAACTTGCTTCATGGCAGCTTTGAAATCCAAGTCTCTCGCTTTGTACCCTGGAGTTTCGGCGTTGATTAAATTGCTCGCTAATACCTTGCTTCTCTCCACTCTAAAATCGAGTGTTTGAGGATGTATTCCTAATGCTTTATCAAGGTTGATAGCCATCTCAACTCCTAGTACTGTATGCCTAATTAATATAGATGGCCGAGAAGCTTACAATTAGCATGCCAATATAATTTCCAATATAAAACAGTTGGTTAAATGAAATCACTATTGATATACGGAAAGTTCTTTTCCCTCACAATCTTACTAAGCCTAGGGTTACTTCCGCTCAATGTGCACGCCAAGGGGAAGATCACGGCGACTGAGCAAATATCTCAGCAAATGACAAACTCTGTGGCCGCTGAGATCGCTAAGTGGCAACAATCGCAAGAAATCAAAAAAATCAGCAAGAAAATCTCACTGCACATTCCCTCTAGCACGGCGAAATTAAAAACCTGCAGTACGGCGCTCCAAATTGAGGCCGCAAAAGGACTCCCATTCGGTCGGATCCAACGAAAAATAAGCTGCATCTCTGAAGGCTGGTCACTGTATGTCCGGGCTAAGGTTGCCCTCAGCGCTTACATCCCTGTGGCCAATAAAACCCTTGTAAGAGATGAAATTGTTACATCAGAAAATCTTCAATGGAAAATGCTGCCCTTAACGGCATCAGACCAAGATATTATTACTGATGACAAACATATTTTAGGTCAGGCAGTTGCCAGAAAAATAAGAAAAAACAAACCAATAAGAGCAAGCAACTTGAATGCCCCTGAACTTGTTAGCATAGGAGATGAAGTGATTATCGAAGCCGCCAGCAGCACCTTTTATGCGCATATGACTGGCATTGCTATGGATGCAGGTAAACAAGGGGATGCCATCAGAGTGCGCAATAGTAGTTCAGGAAGAATCATTACTGCTTACCCCATAGCAAAGGGCAGAGTTGAAACTCGCTTCTAAAATTTAGGCTTGATTAAGATAAATCGAAATTTCATTTTAGAAAAATACCATTCAGGTCGCCTATATCTATTATCAGGCCATTTATGACGATGAACATCTATGGAAATTAATAAAATTAGCAGTGCTTTGAGCACTGAGTTCAGCACAAGTAAGAGCGCTCATGCGCCCAAAAAGCAGGTTGGAGCTGACAATCTTCCGGCTTCAACACGGCAAGATATTAGTAACGACTGGCAATTATTAGAACAAACCCAGAAAGAGTTACATACCATCTCTGACGTAGATACGGATAAAGTCGCCGCTATTCGCCAGGCTTTGAGTAATGGAAGCTTTGAGCTGAGCTTAGATAAAATTGCAGATAAGATATTGATACAACATGGATAATAGTCAAGTAAACAAGCGCGAACTTGTTCAAAGTTTAATTCGCGATATTCGTCAAGATCTTGAGGGATATAGTCAATTAAAATCAATGCTTAAGCACCAACGTGAATTAATGCAACGCAGAGATAATGATGCGCTTCTAGCCCATAACGAGCGACAAACCGCGCTTTGTAACAAGCTAGCCTTGAGAGCCAAGCAGCGCAGCGAAAATCTCGCAACGCTGGGTTTTAATAGTGACAACAGTGGCATGAGACGCTTAATCACGGCGTTGCCCGATCACCTAAGACCGCAAATTAAAATGTCATGGGACAACTTGCAGCTGTTAGTTAAAGATAGCCAAACGGCGAATGAAACCAATGGCAGATTGCTGGTAATACAGCAAGAAACGATTAACCGCATCCTAAATCAGGATGGCCAGCACCAAGAAATTGATTACGGTGCCAATCGATAAGTAAACTGAATTGATGAGAGTTGCCAGCGTGATATGTAGATCGCTGCATGATTTACTAGGGTGACTCTCTGCAGTTAAGGATCAGCGCTTATTAACGTTTATGCTTGTAATAGAAACCAGCCATATCATCAACAATAGCCTGCTCACTGCGCGCAACTCGCGCTTTTTCTTGTATATTTGTTTGTTTCTCAAGCCACTTCAAACCTTGCTGGCGCCCTAACTGATTACGCCATAGCCGCTCAATACGAAGCTGTTCCTGCTGTAGAAAAACTTCCTTTTGAGCTAACTTCACGCGCATAGGCTCTAACACTTGCGCCATACTTGCCGAATTTTGCCAGAGCAGGACATTCGAGCCCTCTTTCGCACCACGATAAGTCAATATCATGTTTGCTAAGGCTTGATTTTGTTGTTGATTTAACTGAACTTTTAGACTGGAATCATCTCGCTTTTGTCCCAGTTGCGCTAATTTCTTTTCAGCTTGGATACATAACTTAGAGAGATGACGCTGGCTCATATCCCATCACTCCCATCAACTGTTCTAATTGCGCTAAGCTCTCAGCCAGATTGACTTTACTATGCGTGGTCTGGCGTAAAAATCGCGCCATCTCCGGATACACTCGCACGGCAAGATCCATTTCAGGATCTTGGCCAGCTTGGTAACCTCCTAATGGTAATAAGTCTCTGACCTCATTGTAACGGCTCAAAAGATGTCTAAAGATCTGACTCTGTTCAATGCTGCTAGAGGTCGCTATGTGCATGGCTAAGCGACTCACTGAGGCATTAATATCAATCGCTGGAAAATGTCCTTGCTCGGCCAATTTACGACTTAACACTATATGGCCATCTAAAATGGCTCTAGCTGCGTCAGCAACTGGGTCCTGCTGATCATCACCCTCGGCCAATACGGTATAAAACGCGGTTAGCGTTCCCGTTGGGTGCTCACCATTACCTGCCATTTCAACCAGTCTAGGTAACTGTGCAAATGCCGATGGCGGATAGCCTTTGGTTGCAGGTGGCTCACCTAGACTCAGGGCGATTTCACGCTGTGCCTGAGCATAACGAGTCAATGAGTCGACTAATAGCAACACTTGCTTGCCCTGATCCCTAAAAGCACAAGCAATGGAGTGGGATAACCGCATAGCACGTAATCGCATCAGCGGTGTGGTATCCGCAGGAGCTGCGATAATCACGGCCCGTTTACGCCCTTCTTCACCGAGTGTTTCTTCAATAAACTCTCTGACTTCACGGCCACGCTCACCAATCAGGCCAACCACCACGACATCGGCCTCAGTAAAACGAGTCATCATGCCTAATAGCACACTCTTACCCACACCCGAGCCCGCAAAGAGCCCAAGTCGCTGACCTCTGCCAATGGGCAACAGACTATTAATGGCACGGATCCCCACATCAAGCGGCTGACGGATAGGCTGGCGCAGCAAAGGGTTGTAACTCGTATGGGATTGTGGAACTTGTGAAATGTCAGTGAGGTCGCCCAGTGAGTCTAGTGGCTGTCCAAGCCCGTCAAGCACCCTACCAAGCAATCCATCACCGATAGCAATCGTTTGCTCATCCGTAATAGGTAGCACTCTGGCGCCTGGCATCAAACCCTGTGTTGGCTCAATCGGCATAAGGCATAATACGTCACGGTGAAAACCAACGACTTCAGCCTCAATTAAACGCCCATTTCGCCCTTCAATCTGACAACGGTCACCCATGCCAAGCTGACAGCCAACGGCCTCAAGCAACAAACCATTGACTCGAATGAGACGTCCATAAACCCTTGCAACTGGAACCTGAGGCCAATCGTCATGAAATGCCTCAGACTCCAATCTCAGCCTCATTCAACTTGGTTTCAACCTGCTTCATGCAGGCATCGAGTCGTGTTTCGACTGAAGCATCTGCATCGGATTTATCACTGACAATACGACAACTGCCCGCAGAAATACTGCTATCTGCGATGAGGTTCCAGCCACGGATTTTATCTTCCGAGAGCTCTTTTAATTTCACAACCGCACTTGGTTCTAAATGAATTTTGACATCCGCTTGATCATCGGGCAACGCGCTCAAAGTTTCTTCAACAAGCTTGAGAATCTGTTGCGGCTGCAGTGTTAATTCGCAGCGGATCACTTGTTGTGACACTCGGCGCACTAAATCCAAGATCAAATTCTGCTGCTCACGGACCTGCTTTGCATGGCCGTCTTCCAGTAACTCTCTCAAGGCACCAAGTGGCACAAGTAAACTGTTGAGCTGCTCATCGATGGATGATCTGCCCGCAGATTGCCCGTCTAACTTGCCTTGATGAAAACCAGCAGCATGCCCCGCAATACGGCCCTCTTCAAGACCAGCCTCATAACCCGCACTCTTACCTTGGATGACACCTTCGTCATAACCCTCGTCAAATGCTTGTTGATAACTTTGAAAATCACCGCCCGCATCTGAGTTCGATTCAACCGCGTCGTGCAACGCAGGAAAACGATAACGACGTGCGAGATTGGTATTTAGACGCCAACGAGAATGCTTGTTTTCCATTAGACAACAACCTGTTCTTCAAATAACTGCAATTCAATTTCGCCTTCTTGCATTAATTGCTTTGCCAGTTCCATGATTTCTTTACGCGCACCACTGGCTCGGCTTACAGGCACACCACCTAACGCTTCAATTTGCGTTTCAATAGCCGACGACATACGTTTAGGTAGCGCATTGAGTAAGGAATCTTTTAGCTCAAAATCAATCCCTTTCAATGCTAAAGACAAGGTTTCGGAAGGTACTTGCCCTAAGAGGGTCTGCAATGTTTCTTGCTTTTGTCGCCCAAGAATAATGAAATCAAACATATTATCGGTTACATCAATCGCCATCTGCTTATCATGGAGTTTAATCATTTCCATCAGCTGCTCTCTATCGCCTTCGAAGCGATTGAGTATATCTGCCACCTGTTTGACACCCGCCACTTGCGTGTGACTTTTCTCCATTGCCATCAACATGCAGCGCTCAACCAGCTCCCGCAGTTCTTCAACAACGTTGCGGTCTAATTCGCCAAGTTGCGCGATACGAACGAGCACCTCATCTTGGCTATCACTGGGCAACATTTTCAGAATTTTAGCGGCACTTTCCGGTGGTAATAATCCCAACAATACCGCTTGTAACTGACAATGCTCATGAGTAATTTCACGGGCAAGTAATTGAGGGTCAACCCATTCGAGGCGCTTAACGAGCACTTTAATCTCATCGCCATAAATGCTATCGATGAGACTTTTAGAGACCCTGTCTCCCAACGCGATATCGAGAGTCTTTTGTAAGTAGGACCGTGATGCTCTGGCGATACCCGACTGTTCTTTGTAACGTTGAAAGAATCGACTTAATACTGCTTCGGCTTCTTGCTGGGTAATACTGGATAACCGCGCCATTTTATGGCTTAAGTGTTGCACATCGTTACGATCCAAATGCGCCATCACCATGGCAGCACCTTCTTCTCCCATACTCAGCAATAACATGGCCGCTTGGGCATAATTGTCCATCTTGATTTCGATTGAATTATTCACCGTCTTTATCGCCTATCCAATGAGCTATCACTTCTGCAACACGCGCGGGTTCTTTATTTGCGAGCAAGGCCAAATGCTCCATTTTAACGGTCAAAGGTGAGCCAGGTTCGGGTAAACCTTGACTACCTAGCCACTCGGCACTCGGTAATTGATGTGGCTGATTTGATGCAGCATCGGCAACAGGTCCATCTAACGCGCCAACAGGAGCTGCACTTAATGCAACGGGCTCAATCCTAGGAGCAGTCATTTGCGCTGTACGAGTCAAGTGCTTAACCAGCGGTCTTAATACAAACAAAATCAGTCCGAAACCGAGAATGCCGCCAATGATGTAGCGTAAATAAGCTTGGTAATTTTCTGATTGCCACCAAGGTGACGGCGTAAATTCCGCTGTAACAGTTGGGGTAAACTCAAAGGCATTAATGGTAAAACTATCACCTCTCGCCGCCGAGAAACCGATAGCATCCTTGACCATATTGCCAAACTTAACCAGTTGAGCCTCATCATTGAATGCTCCTTGGCTTGTCGCACTATTAATAAGCACTGAGACAGAGAGATTTTCGAGCTGCATTTGTTGATAACGGACATGACGTACAGAGCGACCCACGTCATATTGACGACTTTCTTCCTGTTTCAAATTACGGGTTTTGTCATCCGTTGCTGCTTTGCCTGCCTGGGGTGGCTTATTACTTAGTGCTCCTGGAATACCCGCAGCAATACTATTACTTGAATCATCGACACTGGTACGTTCTTGAGTCACGACATTTTGCGGATCGAGTGACTCCTTGGTTTCTTCAACTTGGTTAAAGTTTACTTTTGCCGTTACCCGTACTTGGAAGTTTTCTTGCCCAAGCACAGGCTCGAGCATAGAAGAGGCATTGGCCACTAGGCTATTTTCAAGTTCACGCGTGTACTGTAATTGCTTATTCCTAGACTGGCTAAGATCTTGATTACCTGAAATGTTCTCACTTAAATATCGGCCATCTTGATCGACAACCTTGATATTACTTGCCGTGAGTCCAGTGACACTCCCTGCGACTAAATTAACAATCGCCTCAACCTGTGACTCAGAGAGTCGAGTATTGGGATCTAACTGCAGCATCACAGAAGCGGTAGGCAGTTCAGGCTCCTGACGGATAAACAGAGTTTGTTTAGGTATCGCCAAATGAACTCTTGCAGCACGAACTAACTTTAACGACATTATGGTTCGAGCCAATTCACCTTCTAAGCTATTGCGATATTTGGCTTGCTCCATAAATTGGCTCGTACCGAGGGCGGTATTATCAAGAGCCTCCATGCCAGAAGGCACCTTAGCTTTAACGCCTTTGGCAGCCAAGATCATACGAGCATTACCCACTTGCTCTTCTGCAACGAGTACAGCACCAGAATTCCCATCGAGGCGATAATCAATGCCTTCTGCATCTAAAACATTTAAAACCTGAGAAGTATCAACATTTTCTTGGCTACCATATAAAGGTCGGTAACCGGCCGTTGCCGTCCATAACATCAGCACTATGACACTAGCTACAACCACAGCGAGTAAAGCTAATGCGATGACCTGCCGATCACCACGGTTAAAACGATGCCATTTTTGGGTCATGCCAGCAATGAATCCTGACGAAGATTCAGTCCCAGTAATATCCTGACCTGATTGAACAAAAGTGGTAGACATTCACACAATTCCTTAAATAGGCATCTTCATTACATCGTCAAATGCTTGCACAAGACGATTACGAATTTGGAGCATAGTCGCAAAGGACAAACTGGCCTTTTGCGAAGCAACCATGGCACCGACGAGGTCATCACTCTTACCACTATCGACAGCAGCCATCGCCATAGAGGATTGATTCTGATCTTGGTTAACGGCAGAAACTTTACTCTTAATTAGCTCAGTGAATGAACCATAAGCCATACCATTGTCGGCTGGATTTGAAGTGATGTTGATCGCACCTTTAGCCACTTCACGATGAATATTTAAGGTTTCCATCAACATACTTGAGCTACCAATCGCTCCATTAGACATATTCCATTCCTATTACTTTTTTTGATTGCTCACGCTGCTTGATCTAATAACGTTTCAATATCAATCCCAGCTTCTCGCATTTGCACGAGGCGATATCTTAAGGCTCTAGTCGTCATCCCTAGCGCCTGCGCACTTAAAGTGCGTTGTCCATTAAAACGTTTAAGTACATCAATAATATATTGAAATTCTGCCTGCTGTTTTGAAGCTTTAAGTCCTTCCGTCGCGCCCAAAGGCTCTAACTCGAGCGTTTCTTCTTGAATGTTTAATCCGAGTTCAGCAACTTGAATTGCCTGACCTCTGCGCATCACTAATGCCCGCTGAATACAATTTTCTAGCTCTCTAACATTTCCCGGCCAATCATAGGTCACAAGCACTTGCCTTGCGTGCTCACTGAAATAGCAACGACTTGCGTTATCGGACTGACCATATAAACCTAAGAAATGCTCAGCTAAAGGGAGGATGTCAGCCTTACGTTCTCTTAAAGGCGCGATTTTTAAAGGCAAAACATCTAAACGGTAGAACAGATCCTCCCTAAAATGCCCAAACTCAACGGCCTGTCTTAAGTCGCGATTGGTGGAGGCAATGATTCTGATATCCAGTGGTATAACATGCTGCCCGCCGAGTCTTTCGACTTCACGCTCCTGTAACACCCGAAGTAACTTTGCCTGCAACGGCAAGGGCATTTCACCAATTTCATCGAGTAATAAAGTGCCGCCATTTGCCTGCTCAAATTTGCCTGCTTTATCGCAAATAGCACCAGTAAAGGCGCCTTTAACATGACCAAATAAGACAGATTCAAGAATACTTTCAGGGATGGCGGCGCAGTTAATCGCAACGAAAGGCTTATGAGAACGAGAAGAATGACGATGAATATAACGAGCAAGCGGCTCCTTGCCAGTACCACTTTCACCCAATAATAAAACACTGGCCTCAGTGGTTGCTGCCCTATGGGCCAACATCAATAGTTGCCGGCTAACAGCAGCCGATACAACCAAACTAGAATCAGGTAACTCTAAACGGCGTAAACGTTGTATTGAGGCTAGCAGTTGCTTGGTTTCTACGGGAATTAATAGATAATCTTGTACACCAGCACGCATTGCTGCCGCGGCCAACTCACCTTGTTCTGGCGCTAATAACGCGACAATATTACGGCAAGGAAAACGGGCAAGATAAGATTTTACATCACAAGGACGACAATCTGATAAGTTAACGATCGTGAGCCAAGGCGACTCCATTGCATCATTCCACAGATAAAAATCTCCCTGTGCGATTGTGCATGCAAGTTCCGCAGATATGTTTAATCCTTCAATCCGTATACTTAGGCCACCCACTCGCCAACTCCCTCTCGTTTACAGTACATTTAATAACACCTTTATTTAGACCGATAAGTGTCTGTGCTTGAATGCATATAAAAGCTATTACAGCTTATAACGCTATTATCTCGATAGATTGAGTGACTCATTACTATGCTTCCTAAAAAGATTAAGAAAAGACGGAAGTCAAAAAGCGGAAGCCGAGCTTCCGCAATAAATGTAAAAACACTGATCACTCGAAAATTAGCATTCGTAATCCATAAGGCAATACCGTCAACTTAAATCAGGTTTAAATGTGTTCTTTCGCAATTATCGATAAAAATGTGACCGGCGCCCAAATTTAAGATGCCATATTCAAACAAATTCTCATCAATTAAAAAATCACAGTGGAACACTTGGAAATATAAAAGACTACCTGCAAAAAAGTGATACATATTACTTAGGACTGACTTATACCAAATATATTTGTAAAATAACATATCATAATGATAAAAATACAACTCTGGTAAGATCCATAGTGATGAAAAACTTAACTGTTAAGTATTTACAACAAATAAAACACAAAATAAATTTACAAAAAAACAATAAAAATCAAAAGCAAGAGTAAATGCGCACACAAAGTAATCATTGATGACAAACATGTGAGCACTAGAATAAATACAGTCACGCCAAAATATCGACAAACGTCAAAATAATACTGCATCGACTATTTATTGACGCTAAAATATAAGACTAGAAAGCATTAATATCTTCTTACACAATCTCAAAATAAACATTTTGTTTACAAACCCTATTGGCCTAGAATTCTATTCACATATATTTCAGCTTTTCTTATAATTATTATTGAATACTTTAGCCTTATTACCTTATCATCCTCGTCGTTTAAAACAGAGTTCAACCTTATGCCTATGTGATAGGACGCTTAACTGTTTTAAGAAATTCATTAATCCTTAACGATAAAGAAATAAAAAAATCAGGCTCTCTGTTTGTGTATATTTTTTATGCACCAACTGAATCGCGGAGGTCGCCAAGCAGTATTCTAGCGGGAAAAATACGTTTAATAGGAAGTAAAATGAAGACGACAGCGAAAGCTAGGCTTATAAAATCAAATTCTGATGAAATAATTAGACCTATTATGCTAGTTCAAGAAAAGCTAGCAAGAACGCGATTATTACAACAACTAGAACAGCTACATCGTCCGCTTATTGATGCTATCAATAATATCTTATCTCCACTATTAAGACAGGGGCATCCTGCCGTTTCTGGCTCAACGCTAACTGAACCTAGAATACCCGTCGTTCCAGAACATTGCTATGCATGGTTTGTATTAAAACATCAACAAAATACCTTAGGTTATTGGAGAATTGATCGCTGTACACTCGATCAATTAGCGAGTAATTATTACGGAAACACCTCGACACCATTAAGTTCACCTTTAAGAAATCCAAGCCAGTCTGAATTTAGATTAGCCAAAAAGTTACTACTTTCCGTAGTGGATGAACTACCCAACAGCACGATAGATACCAACACTCTTGAAGTTGAGCTGATAAAAGGTCATATGCCGCTAACAGTATCAGCGGTATGGTCGTTCAATTTTACCAATGGCTCACTCACTCCCCCGATGCTCTTTTGTTTGACTGAACATTTACTGGGACATCTAGCCGAGCAACCTAAAAAGTCAGAAATATCAGCGGACTTGCCGGCAAAACTAGCCGTCTGGCTAAAAAGTCTCCCCATAAAAATGCAACTGACATTAGGGCAACATAGCATCCCAGTCCAATCACTCAGTCAGCTAAAAACCGGGGATATTTTACCCATTAATTTATATCCAAAAACGTTGTTATCAATCGGAAACACGACTCTATTCCATGCCTCTGTGCATAGTCATGAAGGACAAATGGTAGCGAAATTGACTCAAGATGTTTATCAAAATGAGGAGCAGGACATTGGCTGAACAATCTATTTTATCGGATGATGATTTTCTATTAGAGGACGATATTTTCTCTGAAAGCGCATTTTCAAAACCAGATAACCGTAAGGTGAAAAAAAATAATAACTTTTTCCAACAACTTCCCGTACAGGTCACCCTTGAACTCGCCAGCGCTGAGATGTCTTTGGGTGAGTTAAATCGGATGGGTGAAGGTGATGTTATTGCACTCGACCGTATGGTGGGTGAGCCGCTGGATATTAGGGTCAATGGAGCCTTACTCGGAAGAGGTGAAGTTGTAGAAGTGGCGGGCAGATATGGCGTACGCTTGCTGGAAATAGAGAGCATTAGTCTCGATGGGACAAGTAACGAATGATAGTTCGGGTATTGCTACTGTCTATTTTATTACTTGCTCCTCAAGCCCTCGCATCGGAAGGACTCACTTTATTCACTCTAGATAGTGCTCAAGACAGTCAAGCAGTTAACATTAAGCTCGAAATTTTAGCACTCATGACGGCTATTAGTTTTCTGCCCATCATGCTGATGATGCTAACAAGCTTTACCCGCATTATCATTGTGTTAGCAATTCTTCGGCAAGCACTTGGACTACAGCAAAGCCCTCCTAATCGCGTACTTGTGGGGATAGCGTTAATACTCACTATCTTTATTATGCGACCAGTAGGGGACAAGATTTATAAAGAAGCTTACTTGCCCTATGACCAAGGTAAGATCGAATTGATGGAAGCTGTCTCTATTGCAAAAGTCCCACTAACTCGATTTATGCTGGCGCAGACAAGAGAAACTGATCTTGAACAAATGCTGAAAATAGCTAACGAACCCACACACATGAAAACGGCTGAGGAAGTCCCCTTTTTTGTCCTTATGCCCGCATTTGTACTGAGTGAACTCAAAACAGCTTTCCAAATTGGCTTCTTACTTTTCTTACCTTTCTTAGTTATCGACTTGGTTGTCGCAAGTGTCCTTATGTCTATGGGGATGATGATGTTGTCACCTTTAATTATCTCCCTCCCATTTAAATTGATGGTTTTTGTATTAGTCGATGGATGGTCTATGACAGTAAGCACCTTAACCGCAAGTTTTGGGTAGTTAGATGGACATCAATGAACTGACCTCCCTGTTTGCGGACTCGATGTTTCTCGTCATCATTATGGTCTCTGTGCTGGTGACGCCAGGACTCATTCTAGGCTTAATCGTTGCCGTATTTCAGGCTGCTACACAGGTCAATGAACAAACCTTAAGTTTTCTGCCAAGGCTTATCATTACCTTACTTATGGTACTGTTTTCAGGCCATTGGCTCATACAACAGCTAAGCGATTTATTTGATAGGCTGTTTATGAATATCCCTCATATTATCGGTTGATATGCTTTCACTCACCTCAACCGAACTCAGCATGTTAATTGGCAGCCTTTGGTGGCCATTCTGTCGGATCATGGGCGCATTTATGATAATGCCATTACTGGGCAATTCTTATGTGCCTGCGACGGTGAGAATTTTCCTTGCCTTAAGTATTGCAGCGCTTATTGCACCTATGCTCCCACCTGTTCCCCCTGTTGATGCGCTCTCGCTTGGGTCATTGTTTTTAGCCGTTGAGCAACTACTCATTGGATTCATGCTCGCACTGTTTTTAACGATTTTAATCCATGTGATGACCATGCTTGGCACTATTATGTCGATGCAGATGGGTCTAGCTATGGCGGTGATGAACGATCCCGCTAATGGCGACACCAACCCCATTCTCAGTGAATGGCTACAAATCTTTGGTACCTTGATTTTTCTGGCTCTTGACGGTCATTTAGTCGGGCTCAACATCATTGTGGATAGCTTTCGTTTATGGCCAATTGGAAATGGGATTTTTGACTTACCACTAATGGGGTTGATTAGTCGAATGGGCTGGCTGTTTGCTGCATCGCTGATGCTCGCCATACCCGCAGTACTCGCTATGTTAATGGTTAACATAACGTTTGGTGTATTAAGCCGCGCCGCGCCGTCATTAAATATCTTCTCGCTCGGGTTTCCCATGACCTTGTTGATGGGCTTGATTTGCGTCTTCCTTTCGTTAAGCGGCATTCCAACTCGTTACAGTGACCTGTGCCTAGACGCATTAACTGCCATGTACCAATTTATCGGGGGGATCTCATGAGCAAAACGCCCCAACAAGATAAAACTGAAGAAGCTACACCGCAGAAAAAGCGTAAAGCGAGAGAAGAAGGCCAAGTTCCGCGATCTAAAGATCTTGCCTCCGCAGCACTGGTCGTGGGTTGCTCTGCCATGCTGACCACTAATGCGGATTGGTTTGCCACTAGGGTCAGTAGTTTAACTAAATACAATATGCTGCTGACTCGGGCAGATTTAGATCAACCCGACATAATGATGCGCCATCTCGGCGCCAGTTTAGTTGAAATGCTAAGTATCTTAGGTCCACTATTCATCATGGTTGCTCTGTTGGCCGCAGTTGCAGGAGCCTTGCCTGGCGGGCCGATATTTAATTTTGGAAATGCTAATTTTAAGTACAGTCGAATCGATCCTCTTGCCGGTGTCGGAAGAATTTTTTCCGCTCAATCGCTTGTTGAGTTACTCAAGTCATGCCTAAAGATTGTGTTACTGATCGGAATTATGTTGGTTTTCTTAAATGGGCACTTACAAGAACTACTTAGCTACAATCAACGCCCTATTGATGAAGCGGTTCGCGATGGCATCAATCTATTGTCGCAAGGCATGTTTTATCTCGGTACAGGACTGCTCGTGATCGCCTTTATTGATGTGCCTTACCAATATTGGCATCACGGCAAAGAATTACGCATGTCACGTCAAGAGGTAAAAGACGAGCATACCCAGCAAGAAGGTAAACCAGAGATCAAAGCTAAAATCCGCCAAATACAGCAAAGAATGGCTCGCTCCCGTGCAGATACCACCATTCCAAAAGCGGATTTTCTCTTGGTTAATCCCACTCACTATGCCGTGGCATTAAAATACAATCCCGACTTAGCAGATGCGCCTTACGTCATCACTAAAGGCACCGAAGAACTCGCCCTCTATATGCGAGAACTCGCTAAAAAACATGATATTGAAATTATTGATATCCCACCGCTCACGCGGGCTATCTACCATTCAACGCAAGTCGATCAACAGATACCCAGTGCCCTTTTTATCGCTATAGCGCACGTATTAAGTTATGTCATGCAAATAAAAGCATCTCGTAAGGGCTTACAGCAGAAACCTGAGCCTTTACCCCATTTTTTTATTCCCCCTAATTTACGTCACGATTAAAGGATTGCTTAACCTATGAATTGGCTTTCTCGCACCTTTTCAGGAAATTACAGCTATATCGGCATTCCAGTCATGCTGCTCGCTATTCTGGCGATGGTGATTTTACCGCTGCCTGCATGGCTACTGGACATTTTGTTTACATTTAACATAGTCCTTGCCGTCATGGTGCTATTGGTGAGTGTTTCTATCAGACGACCGCTAGAGTTTTCTGTATTCCCAACCTTATTGCTCCTTGCGACCTTAATGCGCTTGACCTTAAACGTTGCATCGACGCGCGTAGTACTTATTGAAGGTCATGAAGGAGGCGATGCTGCGGGTAAAGTGATCCAAGCCTTCGGTGAAGTCGTTATTGGCGGAAACTATGTCGTCGGTGCTGTTATCTTCTTAATTCTAATGATTATTAACTTTGTTGTAATCACTAAGGGTGGCGAGCGGATCTCTGAGGTATCGGCGCGATTCACATTGGATGCCCTACCCGGTAAACAGATGGCGATCGATGCCGATCTTAATGCTGGCACACTCACACATGAACAAGCCAGCCTACGTCGCCAAGATGTCGCCAGAGAAGCAGACTTTTATGGTTCCATGGACGGTGCCTCAAAGTTTGTGAGAGGAGATGCCATCGCAGGACTCTTGATCTTAGCCATTAACATTATTGGCGGGATCAGCATAGGTATCTTTATGCATGATCTGAGTGCAGCAGAAGCCTTTAAAACCTATGCACTATTAACCATTGGTGATGGCCTAGTCGCCCAAATTCCTTCACTACTGTTAGCCACAGCTGCTGCCATTATCGTAACTAGGGTCTCAGACGCAGAAGAAATGCCGACCCAATTAAGTCGGCAATTACTGGCAAACCCGAGAACCTTAGCTACTGCAGCCATTGTGATGGCGATTCTCGGTATTACCCCAGGCATGCCCGCACTGGTGTTTTTATCTTTTGCGATACTGCTAGGTTTCGCAGCATGGAAACAAAACCAGAATAAGGCTTCCTTTACTGAAGAGAAAACCGAAGAGCTCATAGAAACCAGCCTGGCAGAGCCTTCTGCTCCAAGCTGGGAATCACTGCCTTTTACCGACATTATTGAAGTGCGATTAGGCTATAGATTGGTTCATTTAGTCGAAAAAACCAAAGGCGCAGAATTGCAAAAGCGCCTTACAGGGATCAGACGCACCCTTTCAGAACAAATCGGATTTTTGCTATCGGAAGTCAGAGTGCGCGACAATTTAGCCTTGGCACCCCATGCATACCAAATTAACTTTATGGGTACACAAGTGGCCATTGCCGAACTAGAACCGGACCTGCTGCTCGCAATAAAAAGTGGTCCTGTTTACGGTAAAATTGATGGAATTTTAACCAAGGAACCCGCTTACCAAATGGATGCAATTTGGATTGCACCAGAGTTAAAGGCCAAAGCACTTAACTTAGGTTATTCGGTCGTCGATAATGCGACAATCATTGCCACTCATGTCAGTAAGTTATTGCGCGAATCACTACCTGAATTATTGCAACATGATGATATTATGCAATTAACTGACAGGCTAAGTAAGCAAGCCCCCAAACTTGCCGAATCACTCAGTACCAGTTTAACCCCCATACAGTTACTCAAGGTTTTCCGCTTGTTACTCAAAGAGCAAGTGCCACTAAAAGACATACGCACCATAGCAACGACCTTGCTGGAATGCAGCGAGCAAACCAAAGATCCTGTCCTACTGGCCGCCGATGTGCGCTGCGCTTTGCGCAACAGTATTTTGCATCAAATCGCAGGCAGCAGCCCGCAGTTGAATGTACTCACGCTGACTGCAGAATTAGAACAGACTTTAATGACAGCGTTAAATCAATCGCAGCAACAGGGCAGAGTTGCGTTGGATAGCTTCCCTATCGAACCCAACCTACTGGCGCAGCTACAACAAAGAATGCCTCAATTGCTCGCGGAGACAAAAGAGAAAGGCTATAACCCTATCCTGCTTGTTTCACCGCAACTCAGGCCTTTCCTCGCGCGTTATGCATTAGCATTCGCCCGTGGACTGCATGTTTTGTCCTACAATGAAGTCCCTGAAACTAAAGAACTTATGATCGCAGGGCAACTCGGGTAATCATAACTCACAGTGACTTAGTAAGACCCGCAGAGAGAGGTGTAACACACCTCTCTCTGACTTAACTGCATCGCTCATCACAACAAACTGGGCCTCTCAGCAAACCACAACTGCATACCTTCCGATAGAATATTGATCACTCACAGCTCCAATCTCATTTCCAATCAATATCCTTCTACTCCTTAAGAGATATTTCGCTCAACTAACTGTGACATCATCGGCAAATCCTGAGTATTTTAGTCGGGTTTAGTTGCTACAAATTAAAGCTGCAAATAATATAAATGTAATTTTATTGCTGCTTTGGAGCTATTCATGTCTGCTACTTCTATCACGCAAGATGCACAAGCCTCAGTTCATGGAGTGAGTTCTCAACCTCGCCATGCTGCACAACTTAGTCAAGGTTCAGAGCTCAGTGAGAGCGCTCAAGATAGCCACTGGCTAGCACGAAAAGTCGGTGAGTTAGTTGCCGAAGATTTTCGCCGCGCCCATGTGTTCAGCCAATTTGGTATCGATTTCTGTTGTGGCGGCGGTAAACCGCTGTCGATCGCCTGCGAGCGTGCAGAAATAGATCCCGCAAAAGTGGTTGCTGCGCTGAATGCCGTAACACTGACCGGCAGCAAAGAAGATGAGTTGAATCAATTACACTTAGATCAACTTGTCGATTATATCGAGTCGACACACCATCAATACGTGCGCGAAAAAGCCCCATTATTAGTCGAATATTCCGAGAAAATGGTGCGCGCCCACGGTGAGCACTATGCCGAAATTATTCCCTTTGCGGGTTGGGTACGTGCTTTAGTTGAAGATTTGATGCCGCACTTAATGAAGGAAGAGAAAATACTGTTTCCGGCGATCCGCGGCTTGAGTCAAGCAGAGCAGGTTGAGACTTGCTTTGGTCATATTGGCAATCCCATCAATGCGATGCAGCACGAACACGAAGAAGTCGGTTTAATTTTGCAAAAATTACGCGAGCTCACGAACGACTTCACGCCACCGGAACATGCTTGCACTACGTGGCGTGTGTGTTATGCCACGCTAGCGGAATTTGAGGCCGACTTACATCAGCATATTCACTTAGAAAACAATATTCTATTTCCTAAGGCATTAGGTCTCGCTCAATAATCGATTAAATGTTGCTGCTGTGATGCCCCTGAATTACGGTCATCCGCAGAATCTTGAGGCCGGACCTAAGTCTGGCCTTTCAATTGTTGACGTGCTACAACAAGTCATGTGTCGCTGACGGATAAGCTGCCATGACATTTCAATCATTTGCACTCGATGATATTGCCGATTTACACGAATCGGCCCAAGTAGAGTTTAAACTCGCAGGTGGCCGCGACGGCCAAGGTCAATTACCCGAAGATATTTGGGCGACTTATAGCTCCTTTGCCAACACTTTAGGCGGCGAGATCATCCTAGGGGTGCGCGAAGAACGTGGCCATTTCAGCATTCAAGGCATTCCCAATCCGCTTCCTGTTTTACAAGAGTTTTGGGAGATACTCGATAATCCTAGCCGTACTAGCCATAATATTTTGGCGATTTCAGATGTGCAGATTATTGAAATTATGAATAAAAAGCTGATTCGTATCCGCGTACCGCTGGCGCCTGAGCAACTCAAACCTATTTATGTCGGCGGCGATCCTTACACTGGGAGTTATTTTAGGGTGGGAGATGCCGACATGCATGCGAGCCGTCGGCAGGTCAATCTACTGTTACGCCGCGCCCATCTTTGCATGAAGCAACTCAAGGCGCGTTAATTCGGCATGCTATTACGTCAAAATCCTGCTAATAAATAACCGCCCATGGCCGCAATCGCTGCGCCCGTGACACGCATTAAGTTACGTTGTCCTGTCATCCGCTGCATTCCAAGGCCTATCATTACGCCGCCTAAATGGATGACCGCAGTGCCAAATAAAAATCCTAGGGCATACAAAACCGGGCTTGCCAATGCTGGCATTTCGGCGCCGTGGGCATGCCCGTGGAAAATCGCAAATACGCCCACAAAGGCCATGGCGAATAACAGTGGAATTTGACGATCAAAAGCGATGGCAAGACCGAGTAACAATACCGAGAGGGCGATGCCGATTTCAACGAAGGGAACGGCAATGGCGTATAAACCTAAAATCCCGCCAACCAACATAAAGACAACAAAAGCGAGGGGCACTGTCCAAATCGCGCGGCCACCGAGCTGGGTGCTCAACATACCCACACTCAACATAGCCAGCAAGTGATCAAAGCCCAATACCGGATGATTAAAACCCGACATGAAACCGCCACCCGAATGGATCTCATGGGCCCATACCGGCGCTGTCCAACATAAAGTGAGCAGTAATAACAACCCGATACGCGCCATAACACAGCCTTAGTCAGTGACTTCAGTAATATTAGGCTTAACTCTAGTGCAAATTTAGGAGGCAAACCTTGATCTCAATCACCCTTAGATTAGCAAAGATGCAGATTCAACAATGCTCGCGGGATTCGTTGGCGTCGATAGCCAGCACTTTGATTAACGCATCGAGAGTATTAATTTCTAAATGGGGTAACAAGGCCGCAATAGGTAAGGAATCGACTCGGCCAAAACTCGGATTCAACCACACAGACTGGCATCCTGCCAACCGCGCCCCGCGCACATCGGCATTCATACTATCGCCAACATGCAGTAAATGTTGCGGTGCAATATTTAGTCGCGAGCAGGCCAATTCAAACATGTCTTTAGCGGGTTTCATATGCACGCCATTGCCTGGATGCAACACAAACTCGAAGGCATCGCCTAAACCAATTCGCTCGGCATCCACATTGCCATTGGTGATGCCAATTAATCTAAAATGCTGCGATAGGCGTTTGAGTAACAAGAGCACTTCGTCAGATACTTGAAAATGACTGCGATGAAAATAAAAACACGCCAATCCTTGCTCGGCGCCGCGTTCGGCTTCAACGGCCGAATACCCTAGCTGTATTAGCCCTTGGCGAAGCGTTGCCAAACGGGCTGCGCTGGTGTCGTGGGCGAGCTCGCGATTTTGCTGCAGCAGTTGCAGCTTTAGCCTGCGCCAATCATGGGTTTGCCACGCCTGCGACAATGGATAAGTCTGCAACAGAAACGTCGCCAGCTCAGCTTCGGCATTTAAAATATGCGGTAGGTTGTCGTACAGGGTATCGTCGAGATCGAAACTGATCGCTTGAATATTTTGAGGTCTTAGATAGCAACGCATTATTTATCCTGTGTTTTTTTCGCTCTAGGATGGGCGTTATCGTACACCTTAGCTAAGTGTTGGAAATCCAAACTGGTATAAATTTGCGTAGTCGCTAGGTTCGCATGGCCCAATAATTCTTGCACCGCCCGCAGATCGGCGCTCGCTTCTAACATGTGAGTGGCAAAGGAATGGCGTAGTTTATGTGGATGCACGCGCACCGATAATGCCTGCTCTTGCCCCCATTTCGCCATCCGCGCCTGAATACTACGATGGGAGAGTCGCTTGCCCTTTTCGGTTACAAATAAGGCGTTATCTTCACAGGGGATCTGCTTTCGGCAATTGAGCCAATTCAGCAAAGCAGCAATCGCTAAACGACCGACAGGGACGATACGTTCCTTATTGCCTTTACCTAAGACTCGCACTTCTTTCAAATCGTATTGCACACTGGATAAATTGAGCGCAGCGAGTTCAGCTAAACGTAAGCCACTGGAATAAAACAACTCCATCATGGCCTTATCCCGCAGACTTAGGGGATCTGTACCTTCAATGTCCAGCAAGTGACTGATGGCATCGACATCGATATTCTTCGGCAGCGGTTTGGCTTGTTTGGGAGCACTTAAGCCTTTGGCAGGATTAAGCTCAATCACACCTTCGCGCAGCAAAAATTCACCCCATTGTTTTACCGCCGATAAACACAGAGAAAGCGATCGCGGGCTTAAGCCTTTGCGGTGCAATTTGGCTAACACTTGCTGCCAATGCTCGCGACTTACATTGAGTAGATGCACGCCGTCAGGCAAGAGATCGCTACCGCGATTAAGCTCGTAAAGATAATTACGTACTGTATGGGCCGACAACTGCCGCTCGGTACTCAGATAGCGTTCAAAGGTTTGTAACCATTGAGTATTAAGCGCCGACACTTCGGCTGTTTGCGTACTCATATTGGTTTCCTCATGGTTTTGCCAAGCCTTAGGTGAGCACAATCGCTCAACAGCCGTTACAGCTTAGCGAGCATGTGCGCCAGCAAACGCCGCAGTTGTTCCAGCAGCATGTTATCCATATCAGGATGAAAATGGGTGGCATCTTGGCTGGCAATAGCAAAAATGACTGGGTTGTCTTCCGACAATTTCGTCAGTGCTACTGACCCCACTTCGCTACCAAATAGGCGTTTAGCCTCTTGCTGCGTGAGTCGGCCAAAATAGTGACCTTTATGCAGCCTTTGATCCCATATTGCCTTCATATCGGTATCGAGCACGCTGATCAAACGCACATGACTGAAATTAAACTGTAATTTCAAACTGTCGGCCAAGACTTCTTTAAGTGACACTAAATCGGCACAATTTAATAGCTGGAAGGATAACTCAGTATTGAATTGGTAAATCTTCTCGTTACGCGCCGCCATGGTTAACAGGCTAGTGATTTCTTCTTCCAACTGGCTCACTCGCTGGCGCAGCATTTCTTGGCGACGTTCCACCAAAGAGATGGCGCCGCGTTCCATGTGAGGCAAGCGCATCGCCAGCAGCAGCTCAGGATAGCGATTAAAAAAGTCGGGATTATCCAGCAGATATTCGCGAATAATCAACTCATCGAAAGGCACATCCGTCTGCGGCATCAAGGGCTCTGTCATAACTGAATTTGTCCATCGTAAACGTGCTGCGCAGGGCCCGTCATCCACAAAGGCTTACCCTCGCCTTCCCAGTTGATGGTTAAGGTGCCGCCGGGTAAATCCACCCGCACTTGCTGGCCGAGCTTCCCTTGCACTTGGCCTACAACTACAGCTGCACATGCGCCGGTACCACAGGCCAAGGTTTCGGCCGCGCCGCGCTCATACACCCGCAGCTTAATGTGGCCGGAGTCTACGACCTGCATAAATCCCACATTCACACCGCGCGGAAAACGCTCATGCTTAGTGAGCATGGCACCAATTTCAGCAACAGAAGCACTCGCCACATCTTCAACGTCGAGCACGCAATGGGGATTACCCATAGAAGCCGCGCCACACAAAAAGGTTTGCATTGGTGTTTGCAGTAGATAGGTTTTTTCGGCTTTCTTGGCTTTGAAGGGGATCAGACTTGGTTCAAGAATAGGCACGCCCATATTCACGGTAACAGTACCGTCTCGCTCTAAGCGCAAAGTCATCTTGCCAGACGAAGTACTGACACGGATTTTACTCTTATTTGTCAGGCCTTTATTACGCACAAAACGGGCGAAACAGCGGGCGCCATTGCCGCATTGTTCGACTTCAGTGCCATCGGCATTGAAGATGCGATAATGAAAATCTAAATCGGGATCATAGGGCGGCTCAACTAAGAGTAGTTGGTCGAAACCTATGCCAAAGTTACGGTCGGCTAAACGGCGGATTTGCTCAGGCGAAAAGAACACGTTCTGCGTGACCCCATCGACCACCATAAAATCGTTGCCCAGTCCGTGCATCTTAGTGAATTGGATCAAGATACTTATCCTTTAAGCCGAGGCGCCGCTCATAAAGTATGAAACCAAGCGCCTGAATCAATATAATTTTTCTAGTTTACGGCAGGAGTTGCTCACCTTGCCAGAGCTGAGACAACTTTTCTCGCTCACGCACTAAGAAAGCCTGCTCACCATCCACCATCACTTCAGCCGCACGAGGACGCGTGTTGTAGTTAGAGGCCATAGCAAAACCATAGGCACCACTCGAACGCACCGCCAGTAAATCACCCGCGGCTAACGCGAGCTGGCGATTTTTACCTAAAAAGTCACCGGTTTCGCACACTGGGCCAACAATATCAAACTCATAGGCCTCTGAGTCCCTTGGCACGACTGGGATAATATTTTGCCATGCGCTGTAAAGTGCTGGTCGAATTAAGTCATTCATCGCGCCATCGACAATCGCAAAACGCTTGTCGCTGTTTTCTTTAAGATAAAGCACTTGAGTGACAAAAATCCCCGCATTGGCGGCAATCGCACGGCCCGGCTCGAAGATCAGCTTCAGTTGACGGTCGCCCAAACGCGCCAATATGGCGGCGGCATACACATCAGGATGTGGCGGCGTTTCGGCATCATAGGTCACCCCTAAACCACCACCCACATCGAAATGCTCAATAACGATACCCAGCTCGGCCAAACGGTCGATCAAGGCGAGCATACGATCCATCGCATCGAGGAATGGTTTGATTTCAGTCAGTTGTGAGCCGATATGGCAATCGACACCTTTCACTTTTAAATGTGGCAACGCATGGGCACGGGCGAAAACAATTTCAGCCTCATCCATAGCAATACCGAATTTGTTTTCTTTAAGACCAGTCGAAATGTAGGGATGGGTTCCCGCATCAACATCGGGATTAATCCGCAGGGACACAGGCGCGACCTTACCTAAACGACCTGCGACCAGATTTAACAGCTCAAGCTCAGCGCTCGATTCAACGTTAAAGCAATAAATGCCCAGATTAAGTGCCTGTTCCATTTCAGCCGCAGTTTTACCCACGCCAGAGAACACCACTTTGGCGGGATCGCCGCCCGCTTCCATCACTCTTGCTAACTCACCGCCCGACACAATATCAAAACCACTGCCTAAACGTGCCAGCACATTCAGTACAGCCAAGTTCGCATTGGCTTTAACCGCGTAACAAATCAAATGTGGATGAGCTGCCACGGCATTATTAAAGGCATGCCAATGGCGCTCTAGCGTGGCGCGGGAATAGATATACAGCGGTGTGCCATAGGTTTGAGCTAAATCGGCAACCTGGCAGCCTTCGGCGTGCAGGGCATTTTGTTGGTAGAGAAAGTGATCCAATGTCTGATTCCTTACTGCGCTTTATCGCTGCGATAGTGATGGTCGTTTTAGTTATAGCTATTGTTATTGTTGTGTTTTTTGTGCTTCGATGGCTCTAATTTCGGTTTTAATCTCTTCCACTTCGGGCACAGTTTTAGCTTCATCAACTTTTTTAGGTTGATTCACCTCTGTGGCGGGCGATCGATAGAGGGGGCCCTTCTGGCCGCATGCCGTAATGAATAGGCTACCAAGCAATAACAATAAAAACAGTCTCATTTTTCTCAACATCTGTGCATCTGGTGACTAATGGCCTTATAATCGCACCCATCTTGACGAAAGCAAAGGACAGAAATACATGGCCATTACAGATACAGAATTTCACCAGCTCGCCGATGACATGTTCCAAGCCATAGAAAATGCGATTGAAACTGCGATTGATGAGCAAGATGCCGATGTTGATATCGATGCCAGTGGCAACGTATTGCAATTAGAATTTGTTGATGGCTCTAAGATAGTGATCAACAAGCAAGAACCTTTGCATGAGATTTGGGTAGCCACACGTTTTGGTGGATATCATTTTGGTTTTGTTGAAGGTAAATGGATGGACGGACGTAATGGCGGCGAGTTTATGCCATTCGTGCAAGAGTCTATCGAGCGCCAAGGCGGAATTAAGCTTAGCTTTTAATCTAAGCCAGTCGTAGCGCAAGCCATAATAGTGCAAAACAATAATGGGAGCCTTAGCTCCCATTATTTATGTTAAAAAAACAGCTTAAAACTCAGTGTCTTGGTCACTCATATCGATGCCGAACGGCGCCACAGTTAACTCCCCCGCCACTCGTACTAGATGGAAAAACTGCGGAATATTGAATCGCGCCCGTGAAGCATAATGCTCATCGAACACATAGTGATGACTGACTTTATTCACTAACTCGGCCATGTTTGACCCCGCCTGTACATAGTGACTCAGCTGATTTTCCTCATCGAGAATAAATACATCCAAGTTATCGACTCGTTGACGTAGGAAATATTGAATCGCCCCTTTCGCCGCATAGTTCTGCACCACTTTAGGCATGCTCGAAAAGGGATCGTCACCCAATTCAGGCCGTGGCAGCAACACAAGATGACTGCGGGATAACTGCTGATAAAAAGACTTAGCATCACTCAAATCCTGATAGGCCATGCCTAAGGGATTAAAAAAGATCCCATAGCGGGTATGCCTTATCTGCAGCGGCTGTACTAAGGTGCTGGATTGCTGCACTTTTTGGCACAAACGCATGGTTTGTTTTAATAGATTTTTCACTGCTAATTTAAGCTGTGGGCGTAACTTCTGTGAACAGCTGATCACATCCATGTCCACGGGTAAGCTGGCCCGCCTGAGTCCCGGCGTCACAAAAGCTAAGGCTTGCAATACCGCGGTATCGCCTTCGAAGCGATGACACTGCCATTCACCCCAACTATTCAAGCAAATCGCATCTAACGCACCAAGCATATTGGCTTTTTTACGCCCGAGTGAGAACACGTTCGCATTCATCACATCGACCATCATTTCCTGTCCTTGCCATTCAATCGTGGGATCGCAATCCAGATTAAGCACGAAAATCAGCTTACGAAAATGCCATGGCTGGCATAAGTCACGTTTAGATACCCGCCAGTCGTGGTCGATAAAATTCAGTAACCGCTTAGAAGCTTCGGTAAGCCGTTTCGACTTTGCCTTACTCTGACCATATTCATGCCATTGCGTATCAGGGGTAGAAATTCCGTTTAAACATGCCCAGATCATTAAGGCGGATGGCGTTTTACCCTTACATATCGCCGACTCACCCAACAGATTTAGTGGCTGCGGCCCTTGGCGATAAAGATAATATTTCCGCTCGCGAGAGCTTGATACCATAGTCACTTCGGACTCGGCGACCGAGACACTCCACAGTAAATTCAGCTTAGCGATTTGGTCTTCATCTTGGCTAAAATAAGTGTGTAATTTACGAGTCAGCATGCCCAGCTCTTCAATCCGCAAGCCTTCATTAAGTTCATGGGTCGATGCAAAGCGCAGCAAAGTTTGGTAGCTCGCCAACAAAAGCTCATTCAACTGCTCGTTAAACCAATTGAGCTGACCACTGTGCCAATGTTCGCAATCGTCTAGGGTGCTGATCAAACTATCGGGCCATTGCCAATCCTGCACCAATTTTTGCAGTTTAGGATAACGCCAATCTTTGCCCTCTTGGGTTCGGCTCAAGTGCACGCCACATTTGAGATAAAAGCTGCGCCGTGCAATCTCAAGTCGACGGGTATCATTCTGCTTAAGCAAATAGGTTTCGATAATCTCGTAGATAGAGTAATAAGCATCATTCGATGTCGAAAAATCGCCAGCTAAAGTTTTCTGCCAGAGGCGATCACAAAGCACAGTTGAATGTGGATAATCGCTGGCATAAGCCTCAAGCAGCAATACTTTAATCAGCGCCTTATGGGGCTTTTCTAAGCCTTTATAGAGCTGCCATAGCGAAGCGCCAAAGTACTCACTCGCAGGTAATTCATGTACATCGCCTAAAAACAAGAGTGCGGGATTAAGTTTAGCGTCTGGCCACCATGCAATCGTTTTACCCGCCAGACGAATTTGACTGCGATAAAATTCTTCCAGTAATAACCAGTGCTGAGTACTACCACTGTGCTCATGGGCCATGGCAGACTGGCAACCACGCTGCGTTTGATCACCACAAAACTGTTGCGGATGAACTAAATAAAAGTTCACCTCAAACTGAAACTCGGCAAACCAAGCCGTCAATCTATCGGTTTTAATCCTGATCAGCGCTAACTCTTCAGGGCTTAAATCGGCTCTATGCACTAACCAAACATCGACATCACTCTTGGTATTTTGGCCAAAACTGCCAGTACTGCCCATGGCATATACGCCATCAAAGGCATTGATGTCCGCTTCTTGGATAATAAAAGGCAGCGAGAAAACATCACAGGCTTGGGACTCTATCTCACCTTGTTGATACTCGTTAATACCACAAGGTGTATTGGCGGCATGATAGCCAGGATACTGAACGCTGTTCTGGTGAATTAAAAAGGGGATCAAATGGAATAAGTATTTTTGCAGCGGCGATAGCAAAGCCAAGGCGCGCGCAATGCGGACCTTATTAAGTCGTTCAGCTATATCAGGAAACTGTATTTGCCGATCCATTCAAAAACACAACACTTAAGCACTTATGGGAAATGTGCTCATGTTAACACTTTTACAAACTCGAGCAACTAAACGTGAAGCCCGTCACACTTTCACGGTATCTAGAACATCGCTGACTTCAAAGAATCGATACGGCTTCCTTACATAAACGATTTGCCAATGTTAGCATTGGCGCAACTAAGATCTTTGATGGAAACTAGGCATGTCTGAGAACCGCATACGTATCGCAACCCGCAAGAGTCCGCTGGCCATGTGGCAAGCTGAATTTGTTAAAGCCGAATTAGAACGCATCCACCCAGGTATTGTGGTGGAATTGCTGCCAATGAGTACCAAAGGCGACGTTATCTTAGATACGCCGCTAGCCAAAGTGGGCGGTAAAGGTTTGTTCGTCAAAGAGCTTGAAGTCGCTATGTTAGACGATCTTGCCGATATCGCAGTGCACTCAATGAAAGACGTGCCCGTCGACTTCCCTGAAGGCTTGGGCCTTGAAGTCATTTGCGAGCGCGAAGATCCCCGCGATGCCTTTGTATCGAATTTATATAAATCGATCAGCGAATTACCATTAGGCGCAACTGTGGGCACCTCGAGCCTACGTCGTCAATGTCAGATACGTGCATCACGTCCCGACCTCATCATCAAAGATTTACGCGGTAACGTTGGAACTCGTTTAGCTAAGCTTGATAACGGCGAATACGACGCCATTATTCTTGCCGCTGCTGGCTTAATCCGTCTGAAATTGTCTGAGCGTATTGCCAGCTTTATTTCTGCCGAAGAATCCTTACCCGCCAACGGGCAAGGCGCTGTGGGGATTGAATGTCGCACCAACGACGAACGTGTTAAAGCATTACTGGCGCCATTAGAGCATTTAGAAACTCGCTACCGTGTTCTGGCCGAGCGCGCGATGAACACTCGCCTTGAAGGTGGATGCCAAGTGCCGATTGGCGCATTTGCTGAAATCGATGGTGACGAGATGACGCTACGCGGCCTAGTCGGTAACCCCGATGGCAGTGAAATCATCGAAGGCGTGATCACAGGTCCAAAAACCGAAGCCACGCAATTAGGGGTTGCCCTTGCTGAAGAGTTACTCAGCAAAGGTGCCAAAAGCATTCTCGACGCCGTTTACGCTAAAGCCTAAGTCAATGAAAGTCTTACTGACGCGCCCCGAGGGGCGCAATCAGTCCATGGTCGATGCCTTGAATGAACGAAGTATTGCCCACTGGGTCACACCTCTGCTGTGTGTCGAAGCAACGCCCACTATCGCAACGAATACCCCGCATCCTTTGGCACACGCCGATATGATTATCTGCATCAGCGCCAATGCTGTGACTTTTGCGGATAACGCCTTAACTACTGCGGATCCACACACCAAAGCTTGGCCTCCAGCTCAATACTTCGCCGTAGGACATGCGACTTGGGAAGCATTAGATCAGCTCGGTATTTCGGCCCTCGAAGCCCCAGATGATTGCCAGCAAACCGAAGGGCTACTCACGCTCGCGCAGCTGCAAGAGATTAAACATAAGCAGATTACTATTATACGTGGTGTCGGTGGGCGCGAAGCCTTAGCCGAACAATTGACTGAGCGCGGCGCAACAGTACGCTATTGGGAAGTGTATCAACGAGCTTGCCCGCCACTTGATGGACGACAGTTAACACTACAATGGCAAGCCTTTGGGATAGACACTATTGTGGTGACCAGCGGTGAAGTACTGGATAACCTGATTAATTTAGTGCCAAAAGAGTTATTTGCATGGCTGCGCTCATGTCATATCATAGTCCCCAGTAACCGAGTAGAAGCTCAAGCTCACGCCTTTGGTATAACCCAAGTCACCAATGCCAATGCCGCCAACAGCAAAGCCGTGCTAAACGCCCTTAAACTCTAAGCGCTATTTAGCCCGATTTTACTCGAATTTCGGCAGTAGCATGTTTTCAAGGACTGTTAAATGGATAACAACAAGCACGACGCAAAGAGCCCAGAATCAGAGGCTACCGCTATTATTGTGTCACCGGAAACAACCGATGATACGCCCGCAACATCAGCGTCATCCACCGAATCCCAAACAGCCAAAGCCACCCCTTCAACCGCGCCGAGCCAAACGCCAGCATCCAATAGAAGCTCGTGGGCGATTCGCTTTGGGGTTTTATTAGCGCTGGGTTTAACCGCTTGCACCCTTGGCGGCGGTTTTATGCTGTACCAACAGATGCAGCAGCAACTGCTGGCGCAGGATGCGAAAAATATCGCCCTGCAGGACCAATTACAGCAAGCGCTGTTGCAGCCAAATCAACGTATTGGCCAGCTTGAACAGCAACAACTGAATGATGCTAAGACTTACCAAGAATTAACAAAATTGGCAGAAGACCAAAATCAACTGCAGGACAGGGTCAATAAACTGGCCCAGCGCAGCCCAACGCATTGGATGGCCTCTGAAGCCGAATATCTAGTGAATATGGCAGGCCGTAAACTTTGGTTAGAGAAAGATCCCCGCACCGCCACCGATCTATTAAAGTCGGCGGATGAAACCATCGCCGCGATGAATAATCCGGCGTTACTGCCGATTCGTAAGGCGCTGGCAAAGGACATCGCCGCCACGGCCAGCATTAAAACCACAGATATTGATGGCAGTGTATTGGCGCTCGATGCCTTAATTGAACAACTCGATAAGCTGCCGCTCAATCGCGCCGACGCAGAAACCGATGCCCCAGAAGATACAACGATTACTGGCGATTTGAATGATTGGCAGAGCAATCTGGGCAAAACGTGGAAAGCGTTAACCCAGGACTTTATTACCATACGCCACAAAACCGCCGATGCGCCCGCTTTACTCGCACCGGAACAGCAATGGTATCTGGTGGAGAACATTCGCCATAAACTGCTGCAATCGCAACTTGCGTTATATCGCTATGACAGAGCGGCTTATCACCAATCATTGATGATGGCGCGCAAATGGCTCCAAACCTATTTTGATACGCAAGATCACAAGACAGCTGAGGCCATCGCCGAAATCGATAGATTAGCAACCTTAGAACTTGATCCTATTACCCTGAAATCCTTTGCTGCTAAACCTCTGTTATTACAGCTAACCAGCTATGGCGAGCTGACCTCATCAGAGGATGCGCCACTATGATCAAAGTATTAATTTACTTAGGAATTGTGCTAATAGGGCTCTGTATCAGCCCTTGGTTGGTTGGTAATACAGGTTATGTCTATATCGCTGCGGGTGACTACCAGATTGAGACCAGCTTAGTCTTTGGGATCATTGCGTTAATTGTATTTTATGCCGTATTCCAAGTACTCGAATGGCTAGTGATTAGCGCCATCAATCTGATGCTGCGCAGTCGTTTTATTCCCCATCACTGGCGCCGTCGCTCGGCTAAAAAACATACCTTAATGGGTGCACTGGCTCTGGCTGAAGAAGATTGGCCAGCAGCGGAACGCGCCATGATAAAGGGCGCTGACAACGGCGAGCTCCCTGCACTTAATTTACTTGCTGCGGCCCGTGCCGCTCAGTATCAAAAAAAAATAGCCGAGCGAGATCAATATCTTGACCGCGCTGCAGCGCAACCTCTTGCCGCGAATGCCGTCGCAACCACTCGCACTCGATACCTTTTAAAGCAAGGGGAATTAGCCCTAGCCCGCGCCGAACTGGATAAATTAGCACCGACGAGCAAGAGTAAAGCCCCAGTACTCAAACTCGCCCTTGAGTTATACCGAACCCAAGAGGATTGGGATGCGCTCAAGCTATTAATACCTATTTTGAAGAAGCGTCAGATCCTCGATGATGCTCAGCTGAATGAGCTCAATATCGCCACTAACTGCGCGTTACTTAAAGCCGCAGCCATCAAAGGTGAAGAAGCCTTAGAGCAATGCTGGCAGTGGTTATCCCGCAGTGAACGCAATCAGTCTGAGTTTCTGGCGATTTATGCCATGGGTTTATGCCGCTTTCATCGTAAAGACCAAGCGCTGAAGCTACTCTCGAAAAAATTACGTACTGCTCCTGAATCTGCACTTTTAGAAGTCATTCCAGAAATAACGACAGCCCAAGATACAGAAATCCGTAAGCAGTTACTCAAGCATGAAATCACCCATGAGAATAATGCCGACTACCAGATGTGCTTAGCTAAACTTTATCAGCAAACACGGGATATGAAAGAAGCCAGAACCTGCTGGCAAAATGTTTGCCGACTCGAACCCACAAAAGCCTCTTGGTTGGCGCTTGCGCGGATTCAAGAACAGTTAGGTGAACAAGGTAACGCAAATCAAAGTTATCGTCAGGCGGTTAATCTGTAGTTCTACAATGCCTGCAACCTAGTCGCCGTGATTTGAGTAACGAAAGATCACGGCACTTGCCAATACTGGCATATTAAAACCCACTTAACTTGCCAAAAATGTTAAAAACTAGATCGTGTCGCTTCTTTTCCGTAAAAACCACTCTCCCAATCCAGATTAATTTCTTATAACGATGCTTAATCTTAAAGTTAAAAAGTACTAAATACGGCCCTTTTTATAGATATAGCTACTACATCTAGTTACAGGTCTAAAAATTGTCACTTTTGCGTATTAAGATCCGTAAAACCGCATAAGAACAGGCGACACAAGCGCGTCAAAAAATTGACTTAAGTCGTTTCGTTAGCTAAAATTCCACCACTTGTATCACAGTGCGACATATTTGTTGGACTTGTGCGTCTATGGATTAACACACTTTGGCTGTTGGGAGCTTACTATGGGATCGGTAATTACATCAAAGAAAGGTTTGCTTAAGTTAGTAAAAGGGCAAATCAATGTCGAAGTTGATGGTTCAAATCAACCCGCTAAGGATGGCGAACAACTCCCTAAAGGTGCTGTGCTCCATATTGGCGAAAACGCAACCTATGAAATTACCTTCGATGATGGCACTAAGCTATCAAATGAAGTCGCGTCCAGCGAAACTACTGCAGCAGCCTCTGGCACGGCTAACGAAGCAGCCCTAGATGAAATTCAAGCATTACAAGATCTTATTGCATCCGGTGAAGACCCAACTCAGAACCTACCAGAAACCGCAGCAGGCAACATACCAGGCAGTGATGGTAACTCGGGCTATGTCACTCTAGCCCGTAGCGGCACAGAAACCATTGCAGCTTCAGGCTACTCAACAAGCGGCCAAGCACTGACTGGAACGACGGTTAATATTCCACAATTCACCATTGCAGCAGACTCACCTTCAGCACTTGCTAATGACAGCAACACTTCCAATGAAGATACTGTAGCGACTGGCAATGTGCTCGATAACGACACTGATGTGGATTCTACTCTAAGTGTTGTGAGCTTCGAAATCAGCGGTACCACCTACGCAGCAGGCACAGAAGTGACTCTCGAAGGTGGTGTTTTAGTTTTAAATAGCGACGGCTCTTACACCTTCACACCGAATGAAAACTGGAATGGCCAAGTACCTGTCATTACCTACACAACCAACACGGGCTCAACTGCAACGCTAACCATTAATATCAGCCCTGTCGATGATCCTTCCATCCTTGCAAATGACAGCGCCACAGTTGCAGAAGACACTGTAGCAACTGGCAATGTGCTTGATAATGATTCCGATATCGACAGCACCTTGTCCGTTATCAGCTTCACTGTGAATGGCGATACCGTTACCGCAGGCACCACGGTCGCCTTAGAAGGCGGCAGCTTAGTCATCAATGCCGATGGTTCTTACACCTTCACGCCGAATGCAAACTGGAATGGCCAAGTACCAGTCATCACCTACACCACCAACACTGGCTCGACTGCGACGTTAACCATTGAAGTCACGCCAGTTAATGACCCAGTCGACGCGGTCAATGACGAGTACACCGTCAACGAAGATGGCTCCGTCAGCATTAACCTGCTGGCCAACGACAGCGCCCCTGATGGCGGCCTAGCCATTGTGTCCATCAACGG